>CAVYXS010000227.1:0-21209 GCA_963772205.1 uncultured cyanobacterium | reverse complement strand
CGTTTACGAGGTGTTGTTTGTGGGGAAGGTGCAGACTCTCGGTTACGCCTGGTTGAGCGAGTGAGTGGAATATCCTTAACAACTCCTACTGTATCCCGTTGTCTAAGTGTAGGAGTTTCCGGAGTGGGTATAGAAGCGTTAGTCTCTGGTTTTTTCCGCGCGGCTTCTCTTTGTCGTTGACGTTCTTCAAGTTCACGGTGACGCAGCGATCCTTTGATTGCAAAATTAACTGATGCTCGCACACCTTGTCTACCACCAGATATCGGTTTTAATCTCCATTCTTCTGCTGCTTTTTTGGCTGCTTCATCGAGTTCGCGATCGCCACTAGAATGGATTAACCGTACATGAGTCACATTACCATTATTATCGGTATCAACAGCTATTTCTGGATTACCTTCCACTCCTCTTCGTCTTGCTCTATCAGGATATTTGATCTCACATTTAAGGCAATCTGCACTGTCTAATCGCGAGTTATTATCTGCTGGTGGTTTTGGATCTGTTGCGACTGTTGTATTCTGTTTTTTTGGTTGATTACCAACGCCATTGCCATAAGTATTACCAACACCATTGCCTGAACCATTACTGATGCCATGTCCCGAATTGTTACCAACACCATTGCCCGAACCATTATTGGCAGCATTTTCAGAACCTTTAGTGATACCATTGCCAGTGGGGTGACTGGAAGTTAGCGATCGCTCTAGAGCATTCGATTGAGAATTAATAAAGCTAGGAGAAGTTAAACGTCCAAGTACTGTTGGGATCGTGGTTGCTACTGACTTTGATGGTTCAGTTGATATGGTGGCTTTTTGTGGCGGCGTTTTTAAGCGTTCAACCAATTTGTTGACAGAGCTATTTGTCAGTACTGAAGGCTCATTGGCGATCTCTGTCTTACTTACAACCTGCTTTGAGGTTTCAGTCGGCTGTTTTGGCGGAGTCTTTAGTGTATCAGCCAATTTCTGTATTGGTGAGACAATAGTTTGTATTTTCTTTGGTAACAAATGCTGGTATGATTGCGAATGAGGCTGTTTGACCACAGACATAGAAGAGGTATCTGCACCTATAGCAGTTTGCTGTTGACTAGACTTCCTACCTCCGCCGCCAACTGAGCTACCACTAAAATTTACCTTTGATGCTGGTTTTTGATTTTCTGGGAATTTTTTGACTTCCTGATTTGGCATTTCCATAAGCGTCACTTCAATTGCTTCATCTTTTACTTGAGGAAATCTGATCAAAAAATTGCTCATACCTAAAACCAGCACCCCAATATGTATGACGATTGAGGCGATTAAACAGTAGATCAGGGAAAATCTGAGTGCGTTGGCTTCTTTTTCTCGCTGCTCCTGAGCAGTGCTTAACAAGCTCATATTTTCTTGTGGTTTTTTGTCACGACTTTTTTCATAGTACGAATGTTTGAAACTATACAAACTTGCTGGTGAAAATTTCCTGAATTATGGTGATTTCTTGTGACTTGGAGATTAATTAACATGACGTTGATAACCTTGCCAATATTTTTCCCGAAGTTTAGCTTTTTGTAATTTCCCACTGGGTGTTCTGGGTAAGGATTCAGTAAATTCTACACTTCTCGGTAACTTGAAATCAGCAATTTTACCCCTAAGAAAATTGATCATATCTAGCGCTGTTGCCTTCATGGGAGCTTTTAAAACGACAATGGCTTTGATAGTTTCGCCAAAATCTGCATCGGGAACACCAATGACTGCTACCTCCGCCACTGCTGGATGTGCGTATAAAATATTTTCAATTTCTGCCGGATAGACATTCTCTCCAGCATAGCAAATCATATCTTTAATGCGATCGCAAATATAAATGTAACCATCTGCGTCAAAATAGCCTGCATCACCAGTATGAATCCACCCATCTACCAAGGTTTTGGCTGTAGCTTCCGGTAATTGCCAATAACCAATCATATTGGCAGGTGATTTGATCCAAATTTCCCCCACCTGACCACAAGATACTTCTTTACCTTCACCATCTAAAATCGCTACGGACACACCGGGAAAAGGTTTACCGGTTGATTTGAGTCTTTCTGGATGTGCAGAGGTTTCTTGGGGAGCAAATAAACAGACAGCACAATTTCCCGTTTCCGTCATACCATAAATTTGCACAAAATTACAAGCAAATGTAGACAAGGCAACTGTCAATAATGATTCAGCAATGGGAGATCCCCCATAAACAATGTGTCCCAAAGCCGAAAAATCTGTGTGTTGACACTGAGGTTCAGCTAACAAAACTTGTATCATAGCTGGTACCATACAGGTTTTGGTAATGCGATGTTTTACCATTGCATGGAGAACCTCCACACCGTCAAAAGTTTCCAGCAAAATATTTTCCGCACCAGCAGCTAAACCGCGAATAGCCCACCATAAACCCCCAATATGAAAAAAGGGTAATACCAGCAAGCTCTTATCTGTTGGATTCCAACCTATCCAAGTTTTACCTTGTTTAACAAACTCTTTGGCGATGGCAAAAAAACTGTCATGGGCTAATTGTACACCTTTAGGTCGCCCAGTGGTTCCACTGGTATACAACTGCACAGCAACATCCTGGGGACTAATAGGGATATGCAGGGGAACATCACTATGCTCCTGATACCAGCGATCGTAATTTAGCCAATTCTCTTCAGCTTTTTCTAAAGCAATAAAAGTGTTTATACCATCAAGTTGATCTCTAATAGTTGCCATCAGCCCTTGAAATTGCCAGCCTACAAACAAAACTTTCACATTGGCATCTGTGAGAATATAGCTAATTTCTGCCGCCGCCAATCGCCAATTAATCGGCACTAACACAGCATTTATCTTGTTACAAGCAAATAATATTTCATAACTCTTGAGTGAATCTTTTGCTAATATTGCTACCCGCGATTTAGCTTTAACTCCTTGGGCTAACAGTGCATGAGCAACGCGATTACTTTGTTTGTCTAGCTGTAAATAGGTGAGTGCTTGCTCCTTAAATACCAAGGCTTTAGCGTCTTGAAAATGGCAGCCTTGCACCCGTGGTATATCTGCCAATGTTGTGATTTCATCGTTATATATCATTATCAACCTGCCTGATTGACTGAGCTTGCTTGTGCCTGATGGAGGCTGATCATTAACTGTTCAGCTAAAATTTGCACATGAGGTTTAGCAATTATGCTATAGTGGTTGCCTGGTATTACATGAACCTCCACTGCTTGATTAGTCAAGTTACTCCATCCCATAGTTAGGTCTTGGTAGTTTTGCAGAACTTGTTCACTGGCTTTAAACAGTGTTACTCGGTGTGCATAGACTGAAGGTATATAGCTTTGCATAGCCCGAAAGTTGCTTTTAAAGACATGGAAGAGATGGCGAAGTGGTAGATTAGTTATTTGCTCTTGTTCCATAACGTAGGCTAGACGTTCCGCCGGCTCAAGTTCCTCTAAGCGCTCCACGGAAAAATCTGCATATTCTGAGGATAAACCCAGGATATCTTGGAAAAATCTCCTCAAAAGTGTCCCATCATCTATCTCTGTAGGCTGTGTCATGGTCATGGGTACTGTGGCATCAATTAACGCCAGCAAATCCACCTTCTGCCCTTGGGACTGCAACTGAGTCGCCATTTCCCAGGCAATGACACCTCCCATTGACCAACCTCCTAACAAGTACGGGCCTTGGGGCTGTACGGTTCGCATTGCTTGGATGTAGTGAGTTGCCATGATTTTGATGTCAGAGCAAGGTTCTTGTTTCCCATCTAGACCGGCTGCTTGTAGTCCATAGAATGGTTGATTGGGGTCTAAATATTGTGCCAGATTTACATAACAGAGAACACCTCCCCCAATGGGATGGACGCAAAAGAAAGGTAGTTTAGAGCCGAGTTGAATTTTGACCAAAGGAGAAGCAATTGCTTGGTCTATAGTTGCAACATTGGTTTCTGAAAAAACAGTAGTGTACTGGCTCTGAAGTTGTGCAACTATCTCTGCCAATTCAGCTATAGTATCTGCGGCAAAAAGGTTGTCTAAGGAAATTTTTACCTGTAAGACATCGTGTAAATTGGATAAAATTTGGATTGCCAACAGAGAATTTCCGCCTAACTCAAAGAAGTTGTCGTAAACTCCCACTGGCTGGATACCAATAAATCCTTGCCAGATATGGGCAATGGTTTGCTCAATTTCGTTGCGGGGAGCAACGTAGGTATTACTCAGTTGCGGACGTGGATGTGTAGGTAGGGATAAGTTAGCTTTTATGGAAGCATCATTGGCTATTTCTAACAAAGAAATATCCAGATCAATCTTAGTCCTTAAATCTTCAGTAGACACGGCAACTCTGGGAAATGTATTTTCCAGAATCCGCATGAAAACATCTATACCCTCTTGTGGTAATAGCCCATTTTGCAAGTATTGATTTGCCAGAATACCATATTTTTTATTAGCAGCTTGCTTGACTGCCTCTACTGACATACCAACTTCTTGCCAATCATCCCAATTAATAGTAACTGTAAAGGTAGCATTTTGGGAAGTTTTGTCATAACAAAAGGCATCCAGAAATTCATTGGCAGCAATATAACCCACCTGACCAAACTTGGTTTTATAGAGAATTGAACTCAGAGATGAAAAAAGAACCAAAAAATCCAGTTTCGTCTGCTGCAAAAGCTGATTCAGGACTAATGTTCCCTTGACTTTTGCCGAGAGAACATTGTCTGTCATGTCTTTGGTTCTTCTGTGAATCACACCAGCATAATCAACTACTCCAGACCGTATGGATCACACCATTGATTTCACCAAATCGCTTTTGAGCTAGAGCGATCGCCTCTGCCATTTGTTGTATATTGGCAACATCGGCACTGACTACTAAAACCTCGGCTCCTAGCTGTTCGAGTTCCTGAATTTTCCCAATCTGGCGACTGATGTTGTCCTGTGGATCATGAGTAGCTAACCATTGCGCCCACTCACGGACATCGGGAAAAGCTGAACGTCCTAACAGCAGTAGTTTGGCTCTGACAGTTTTGGCTAAATGTGTCGCCAATACAAAACCGATACCACCGAGTCCACCTGTAATGACATAGACTCCCCCCTCCCTTAACCGCGCCGCGCCGCGCTGCAATGGGACTGGCTCAAAAGTTTGTACCCAACGATGAAGACCACGGTAGGCAACAATTATATCAGTAGATTTTGCTCTCAGTTCTCTAAGCAACTGGTCTATGAGCTGCTGCCGATCTTTAGTATCAATGCTAAGGACAACATCAATGCTACGACAGCTAATATGAGGGTATTCTTGCCCAATCACCTTAACAGAGCCGAGCAAAGTTGCTTTTGTGGGACATAACTCCTCAACTCCGGTGACTGGGTGTAGATGATTAGAGACAACTATCAGTTGCATTTCATGGGTAAAATGTTTTCCCAGAGCCTGCGCCAGAAAATTGAGACTGTGTAGCCCTAAATCTTGAGCTTGATCAAAATATTCCAGTCCTGATACTGTTTGGTTGTTGTCTGTCACGCTCCAAAAATGCACAATGGTTTGGGGGACTTTGCCTTGTGTAACCAGATCATTAATTAAAGTCTCGTAATCATGTTGCTGAGGATTGAGGGTATATACACCATCCCTAATAAATTCTGACCCCATTTGTACAGCGATCGCATCCACACCATCTTGTTGTAGCCCTTTGATGATTTGGGAACCTATGCCGCATTCATCAACAAACACCAGCCAGCAGGAGGATTTTGCTGGATAATTTATCTGCTCAACTGGTGGTACAGATTGTTTCCACATGGGCAGATAAAACCAGTCGGCTATATCTGGCTTTTTGTGCAGTAAGGCCTTTAACTGTTTTTGGGGTTCAATCCAGTAAGGCTGACTCTCAAAGGGATATGTAGGTAAAGGTAGACGATAACGTTGTTCGTGGGCATAAAATCCCGACCAATCCACTTTTACACCAGCCAGCCACAACTTACCCAATGTAGTTAATAACAATTCCACATCTCCACCCTGTCTTGGGGATGGGGTAAGGAAGTTAAAATCACTTGCTGTGCTGTTTTGGGATTTTGTCTAGCTAATATACTCAAAGTTCTTCCTGGCCCAACTTCCAGTAAAATTTGTGTTGGTTCTGTCCACAAATGTTCTAGTCCTTGGGCAAAGCGAATCTGGGAACGCAAATGTTTTGCCCAATAGCTGGGATATGTGGCCTGTGTAGCTGTAATCCAAGTGCCAGTAAGATTGGAAAGGTAGGGAATCTGCGGGGGTTGCCGATTGACTTTTTTCACCAATTGAGTAAATGGCTCTAAAATGGGTGTCATCATCTCTGAATGAAAGGCATGGGAGGTGTGTAAACGACGACACTGCACCCCTTGAGAGGCTAGTTGTTTTTGTAATGCCTCCACAGCACTTGTCATCCCTGAAACCACACATAGAGATGCTCCATTAATAGCAGCCAAGTCAATTTGTTTGCCTAGTAGAGGTTGCACCTGGTCTTCTGGTAAGGGAATGGCTAGCATGGCTCCAGTCGGCAATGCCTGCATTAATTTTCCCCGTGCAGCCACTAAGATTAAAGCATCTTCTAGAGAGAAAACACCTGCTAAAGTGGCGGCGACATATTCACCAATACTGTAACCAATCATGGCTTGGGGATGTATCCCCCAAGACTGCCATAACTTAGCTAAGGCATATTCTGTGACAAATAGTGCTGGCTGGGCAATGGCAGTTTGTTCTAGTTCCGAAGGTGTCCTTTGTTCGCTATGATATAGTAAATGACGCAAATCTAAGCCCAAGTGGGGTTTAAGTATTTCGGCACAGTCATCAACTACCCCTTGAAATGTCGGCTCAGTTTGGTATAATTCCCGACCCATATTCACATATTGCGCCCCCTGTCCAGAGAACATAAATACTACAGGTGGCGCTGGGGATGCTGACGCATTGGTGAAAATTCGTTTTGGGTCTAAATTTAACAGAGCGATGCCTGCGGCGGGTGTGCGATTCGTTCCATCTTCTGAGTTGCGACAAACTAACATTCGTCGATGCTTGAATACTTGGCGACCAACTTGGTAGGTATAAGCGACATCAGGCAGGTGAAGATGGGAATGTTGTTGTAAATACTTGCCTAAATTTGCCGTTGCTGTATCGAGTGCCGAAGGGGTTTTAGCCGATAGCACCAGCAATTGCCAAGGTCGGGAATGTTAAAAGGCCATATCTGGCTTCTGGGCTTCTTCCAGGACGACATGGGCATTAGTACCACCAATACCAAAGGAACTAACTCCAGCGCGACGAGGACTGCCATTTGTTTTCCATTCTAGAAAGGCAAGTATTGACGTAAAAGGGACTGTTGGCAAAATCAATTTTCGGGTTTGGTGCTTGAAAATTCAGGCTTGGTGGTAAACACTTGTGTTTGAGGGCTAAAACTGTCTTGATCAGTCCAGCAATACCAGATGCTGCATCCAAATGTCCGATATTGGTTTTCAAAGAAGCGATCGCTACACTCGCCGCAGGTATCGCACAACAGCCCTCGTCCTCTGTAGCGGTACGAAAAGCCTGGGTCAGCGCGGCAATTTCTATGGGATCGCCAAGCGCTGTCCCCGTTCCGTGAGCTTCTATATAGGTGATGGTTTCCGGTGCAACTCCAGCAATGGTCATAGCTTCGGAAATCACTGCGGCTTGACCATCGACACTGGGTGCTGTGTAACTAACTTTTAGGGAACCATCATTATTAACGGCTGAGGCTTTAATCACAGCATGAATGCAGTCTCGATCAGCTAAAGCATCTTCCAATCGCTTCAACACCACAATTCCCAAACCATTACCGCCAATAGTGCCTTGAGCTTGGGCATCAAAAGCTCTACAATGCCCGTCTGGTGAAGCAATACCCCCTTCTTGATACAAATAACCAATCTTTTGGGGAACCCTGACGGAAACGCCACCAGCCAAAGCTATGTCGCATTCCCCATTTAACAAACTTTGACAGGCGATATGGACTGCAACTAATGAAGTGGAACAGGCAGATTGAACATTCACACTTCGGCCCAGTTAGATTTAATTTATAAGATATGCGTGTTGGTAAAAAATCTTTATCATTTGCCAGTCCGATTTGGAAAATATTCACAGATTCCCAAAGTTTTTGGTTTGGTAAAATGTTGAACAATAAGTATGTGTTCATGCTAGCACCAGCGTAAACACCAATAGCCCCTGGATATGTTTCTGTATTGTAGCCAGCACTTTCCAGAGCTTCCCAAGCGCATTCCAAAAACAGACGCTGTTGTGGGTCAATGATTTCAGCTTCTCTGGCGCTAAAGCCAAAAAATGCCGCATCAAATAGTTCTACACCTTCTAAAATAGCACCAGCTTTTACATAATTCGGGTTATTGAACATGGCAGGGTCAACACCTGAAGACTCCAGTTCTTGGTCGTCAAAAAATGAAACAGACTCCACCCCAGAACACAAATTTTGCCAAAAAGTATTGAGGTCTTTAGCTCCAGGAAAACGACCAGACATACCGATAATGGCTATTGCTGATTGATTGATCGAATTATCTGAATGTAAGTCGTCCATTAGCTAATTCTCACGGTTTTTTCGTTGATCGAGATTTTTGTCTCAGTTGACTTTGTTGATTTATGGCAGAGCGGCGTACTAGGCGGGTTTCAGATCGATCTTGGCGCAGGACAACGGCAGATTTTTCCTTTGCTTCCTGACTTAAATATTCAGCTAAATAGCTGATAGTTGGGTATTTAAAAAGATCAATAATTGATAGCTCTTGGGCAAAAATTTCTCGCAATTTTTGATGCACCTGCACTAGGAGTAATGAATGACCCCCCAGTTCAAAAAAATTGTCATGAACACCAACTTTTTCTACCTGAAGCAACTCTAGCCAAACCGCAGCAATCATTCCCTCAGTTTCGTTCTGGGGTGCGATATAAGCCGCTTCCACATTTGGCTGAATATCTATTTTGAGTAATGCTTGGGGGTTGACTTTACCATTAGGTAAGAGCGGCAAACTATCTAGGATCACAAAGGCAGAAGGTAACATATAGTCAGGTAGCTTCTGTTTGAGGAAATCCCGTAGTTCCCCCACACTGGGTTGCTCTGTTTTAGGGACAATGTAAGCAACAAGGCGCTTATTACCTGGCTGGTCTTCGCGGGTGATAACTACTACCGCTTGTACTTGGTGATGTTGACGGAGAACTACCTCAATTTCTCCTAGTTCAATACGGAAGCCGCGAATCTTCGCCTGATTGTCAATCCTACCAAGCAACTCAATATTGCCATCACCGAGGTAACGGGCTATATCCCCAGTTTTGTAGAGACGAGCAGCATCTGAGAATTGCTTTTCTTTCCCTCCCCTACTCCCTCGGTTACTGAGCGTAGTCGAAGTATGCTCCCCTACTCCCCCTACTCCCCTGCTTCAACCAAAGGGGTTGGGGATAAATTTCTCTTGGGTCAAATCGGGGCGATTCAAGTACCCACGAGCCAAACCAACACCACCGATGTGTAATTCCCCCTTAACACCAATGGGTACTGGTTGGAGATAGTTGTCTAGGATGTAGATTTGTGTGTTGGGAATGGGACGACCGATGGGGGGTTTGTAATTACTGTCGCTGATTTCTGCAACTGTGGCGCAAACGGTTGATTCTGTTGGTCCATATGCGTTAAATATCCGGCGATTACCAGACCATTGCGCTACCAAATCCCTGGATAGGGCTTCTCCTGCCACGATGATATGCTGCAAGTTAGGCAAATCATCGCTAGGTAGGACTGCTAGGACTGAGGGGGGGAGGGTAACATGAGTAATGGCATGGTGATTTAACAACTGGATTAAATTTGCACCAGGAAGTAAAGACTCCGGTGTTCCCAGAACTAACATGGCTCCAGAACAAAGGGTCATAAAAATTTCCGAGACTGACGCATCAAAGTTCAAGGAAGCAAATTGGAGAACACGGCTATTTGCAGAGATATTAAATAACTGCATCTGTGACAAAGCGAGGTTGCATAATCCTTGGTGGGTGACTAAAACTCCCTTGGGTTTCCCTGTAGACCCAGAAGTATAAATTACATAGGCTAAGTTATTAGTCTCAGCCCCACTAACTAGATTTTTCTGGCTAAATTCACTAAAGTCCCTATCCAAGTAAACTACAGGTATTGACGGTGATCCTAAGATCTACTTGGGACTGGGTAAGTAACACCGACACTTGGGCATCATTCAAGATATACTCTAAACGTTCTTGGGGATATGTGGGATCTAGTGGCACATAAGTACCACCTGCTTTCAAAATCCCCAGTACTCCCACTACCATATCTAAAGAACGCTCAACACCAATCCCCACCATCACCTCTGGTTTCACACCGAGAGTTTGCAAATATTGTGCTAATTGATTGGCGCGACTATTTAACTCCCGGTAGGTCAAAACCGCATCTGCAAACTTCACCGCCACTGCATCGGGTGTTTGTTCTACCTGTGCTTCAAATAACCGATGGATACATTGATCAGTGGAATACTCTGTCTCGGTTTGATTCCACTCCACTAACAATTGATGTCGTTCCGAATCACTCACCAGAGGTAATTCCCTAATTGGCTGGTGAGGATTGGCGACAATGGCTGCAAGCATGGTCTGGAAATTAAGCGCCATCCGAGTAATAGTATCCACCTCAAATAAGTCGGTGTTGTATTCCCACCATCCCCGGAGTCCCTCTGCGCTCTCCCCTAGTGACAAGGTTAAACCAAATTTGGCTGTAATATTCTCTATATCCAAGGGGGTGAGATGTAACCCTGGCAATTGCAATTTTTGCATGGGTGTATTTTGCCAGGCAAACATCACCTGAAACAGGGGACTATGGCTGAGGTTACGTTTTGGACTGCAAACCTCCACCACTTGTTCAAAGGGTACATCCTGGTGAGCATAAGCTTCGAGGGCTACTTGTCGCACTTGAGTCAACAACTCAGCAAAGCTGGGATTTCCTTGAATGTGAGTACGTAGCACTAAAATATTGACAAAAAAGCCAATGAGTGGTTCTATCTGTTGATGGTTGCGGTTAGCGATGGGGACACCGATGGGAATGTCATCTTGACCACTATAACGGGAAAGTAAGCTGACGAAAGCTGCCTGTAAGGTCATAAACAGAGTTGTACCTGACCTTTGGCTGAGAGTTTTCAGTTTCTGAGTCAGGTCTGGATCGATCTGAAATTTCCAGCTACTACCAAGGGATGTCTGAATCGGTGGACGGGGTTTGTCTGTGGGCAGTTCTAACAGGGGTGGCGCATCAGCTAACTGTTGCTTCCAGTAATTGAGCTTGGTTTCATAGACTTCCCCACGTAACCAGTGCCTTTGCCAAAGGGCAAAGTCAGCATACTGGATGGGTAAAGCTGGTAAGGGGGAAACCTCTCCCAATGTAAAGGCTTGATAGAGAGTGGATAACTCATGGATGAATACCCCCATTGACCAACCATCAGAGATAATGTGGTGCATGGTTAACACCAACACATGGGAGTCTTGACTTAGTTGCAAGAGACTGAGCCTTAGTAAAGGGCAGTTATTGACATCAAAGGGTTTTTGTGCATCTGAGGTGATTAACTGTTGTACTTTGGCTGATTGCTCATGTGACTCTAACCCTTGTAAGTCCACAATTGTTAGAGTTACGGTAGCCGTGGGGTCAATCACCTGCACGGGAGTATCATTCACTAACCTAAAGCTGGTACGCAGGATTTCGTGACGTTGGACGATTGCCGCTATTGCTTGTTCAAGGGCAGCTATTTTCAGTTTCCCAGTCATCTGTAGGGCTGTGGGCATATTGTAGCTGGCACTTTGGCTATCCAGTTGGTGGAGAAACCAGAGTCTAGCTTGAGATAATGACAGGGGTGGGTGTGTATCCCTTGACGCTTGGTTGATGGTTGATGTCGTCACTCCAGAAGCCGTTTGGCGACGAGTCCAAATTAACTCGTTGAGTTCTGCTACCGTCGGGGATTCAAATAAGCAGCGCAAGGGTAACTCTATAGCAAAAGTTTCTCGCAATCGAGAAATCACTTGAGTGGCTAGTAAAGAATGTCCTCCCAATTCAAAGAAGTTATCGTGGATACCGATGATTTCTCGTCCCAGGACTGTAGCCATGATACTAGCTATAACTTCTTCCGTAGGAGTACGGGGTGGAACAAAGCTATGCTCACCATTCAACTCCATCGGTGCTGTGAGTGCGTGGCGGTTGATTTTACCATTGGGAGTGAGAGGTAATGCCTCTAAGCTGACAAACACAGCAGGTATCATGTAATCAGGTAATTTCTGTTTGAGGAAGCGGCGTAGTTCCGTGATATTGGGTTGCTCATGTTTAGGGACAATATAAGCCACTAAGCGCTTATTACCTGGTTGGTCTTCGCGGACAATAACTACTACTGCTTGCACTTGCTCATGTTGGGCGATCGCTGCGGCAATTTCGTCTAGTTCGATGCGGAAGCCGCGAATCTTCACCTGATGATCGCTCCTACCAAGCAACTCAATGTTACCATCACTGAGGTAACGGGCTAAATCACCAGTTTTATAAAGGCGAGATTTTGGTTCCTCACTAAAGGGATGAGGAATAAATTTCTCTTGGGTAAATCGGGTTGATTCACATAGCCACGAGCCAAACCAACACCGCCGACATATAATTCCCCCACTACGCCAATAGGTACGGGTTGGAGATAACGGTCTAGGATATATATTTGTGTATTAGCTAAGGGATGACCAATGGGTACTAGCTCATTAACGGACAGATTGACACCAGGGTTTTCATAATAGCAACTGTCAATGGTGGCTTCAGTCACTCCATAGGAATTAATTAAGCGTGTTTCGGAACCACATAAATGCTGAAATTCTTGATATTCTTTCACATACCAGCTATCGGAACCAACCACTAACAACCGCAAAAAGTGGAGATGCTGCTGGGTTTTTTGCAGATATTCCCTCAAATTCCGCAACACCGCCGGCACAAACTCGGCACAATCAACCCCTTGCTCACACATTAATTGATATAGCTGTTCGGGGACTAACAGTGATTCGTGGGGACAGAGAACCAACTTCCCACCAGAACAAAGCGATCGCACCACATCCCCCGAAAACACATCAAAAGAGAAATTAGCCATTTGTAGATGACTACTGGTTCTGGTGCGTAATTCATAGGCTTGTTCCCAAGCAAAATAGGCATTAACCAGACTGCAATGAGCGATCGCTACTCCTTTTGGTGTGCCGGTAGATCCTGATGTATAAATAACATAGGCTAAGTTTTCCGGTGTCGCCTCACTCACTGGGTTTTCCTGACTATTCGCACCAATTCCTTCCCAATCTGTATCCAAACAAACCACATGGGCGTTGTGTTGAGGCAATTGTGCTACCAATTGCGCCTGAGTCAATAGCACAGATATTTGCGAATCTAATATCATGTACTGCAATCGCTCTGGGGGTAATTGCGGATCTAAGGGTACATAAGCACCACCCGCTTTGATCACCCCTAACAGTCCCACCACCATCTCACAGGAGCGCTCGACACAGATACCCACAAGCACCTCAGGTTTGACTCCCAATGTTTGCAAGTGATGTGCTAATTGATTGGCTCGGGTGTTTAACTCCTGATAGGTGATCTGCTGGGAACCAAACACCACAGCCACTGCATCAGGAGTCTGTTCTACTTGGGCTGCAAATAACTGATGAATACACTTATTTTGAGGATATTCTACGTAATTATTATTATACTCAACCAACAAGCGGTGTTGCTCCGTTGCCCTCAGTAGAGGCAACTGGGAAATTTGCTGCTGAGGATGGGCGACAATCCCTTCCAGTAAGGTTTGGAAATTGTCTGCCATCTGGCTAATGATTGCGGCATCAAATAAGTCACAATTGTATCTAAAAGTACCAAGAAGTGATTCTTTAGTCTCTACCATATTTAAGACTAAATCATTTTGACCTTCTTCCTGGGGGATGACAAATGGCTCTAGTGATAACCCTCCCCAATCGGCGATCGCTTTGGCTTGGTTAGATAGGGATAAACCGATGACTTCAGTAATCTGCTGCAACTGCAATAGATTAAATGAAACTGGAAATATTCCCAGGTAGGGGCGATCGCTTTTGTGTTGTAATCGCTCGACCAGTAAAGGTGAAGGATAATCTTGGTGGGCGAGTGCGGCTAATACTGTGGAGCGCACTTGACTAAGAAATGTGCAGAAGCTAGGATTTCCCGCAATATTGACTCGCAAGGCCAGCATATTCACAAAAAAGCCGACAATGGCATCAAATTCTCCCCGACTCCGGTTATTTACTGGAGATCCCACAAGAATATCTTCTTCGCCTGTGTAGCGGTGCAGTAAAACTACAAAAGCTGCTAACAGAGTCATGTACAAAGTCGCTCCCTGCGCCTTAGCCATTTCTCTGATCTGGGTGGTGAGTTCTGGGGTTAAATTGAAGTTATAGGATGCTCCTTGATTGTTGGTGATGGGCGATCGCTGTTGCCGAGTTGGTAGTTTTATTACTGGTAACTCACCAGCTAATTGCTGTTCCCAATAGCGCCAAAGTTGTTCTCCCACAGGAGTTGTTAGCATTTGGTGTTGCCATTGTACAAAGTCTTGATATTGCGATTTGATGGGCGGTAGGGAAATCTCTTGACCAAGATTTTCGCCTTGGTAAAGTAGGCGTAACTCATCTAGAAGTATCCCAAATGAGAAACCATCCACAGCAATGTGATGTATGGTCAGTAAAAATACATAGTCTTGGGAGGAACGGGTAAACAGATTTACCCGCAATACAGTCCCTTGTTCTAAATCGAAGGGCTGACGATATGCGGCGATCGCTCTTGTGATCAACTCATCCCAGTCCCAAGTTGCAGCGTTGATTTCTTCAAAGTGGACTTCTTGGTATTCATGCACCTTCTGCCAAGGTTCTTGCTGTCCTTGAGCAAAGGTAGTGCGGAGTGTGGGATGGCGCAGGATCAACTGCTGACAAGCGCGTTGTAAGGCGGTGACATTTAAACCAGAGCGGATGCGGACTGTAAAGGCCAGATTGTATGCTGGACTTTCTGGTGCTAACTGGTACAAAAACCACAACCCTTGTTGACAGTGGGACAGGGGATAAGATTTGGAAGACCCTAGTAACTGGAGAATTTCTGCCTTATATTGCCCAATTTGATGTAGCAGTGTGGGAGTTAATACTTCTTTGGCACCACGATAACGCAGTTTTTCTCCATCAATTGACAATTGGATATTTTTCTGATTTAGTTCTTGGAGCAATTCCCCTAAATTCATATTTCACCTTCCAACCAATCATCATCATTTCCATCCATCACGCTGGCTATTTGTTCGTCCTGGCTTGGTATTTGCGATTGATTAACTGATGCTGTAAAACTACCTTGAGCATTGATCAAAGAAGGACTCAATTCTATTGCTAAACTAACAATACTGGTATCTTCCATGAATTTGATGGCAGATACATCTATTTCTAAGTCAGTTCTGAAGCGATTCCTCAATTTCATTGCTATCAAGGAATCAATTCCCATGTAATTGAGAGGCTGTTGTACATCTAGTTGAGATGCACTGATCCCTATAGCTTGAGCAACTAGCTCCTGCATATAATTTGTTAGGAGTGCTTGATTTTCACTTGCAGTCCCTTGTGTCAATTTTTGTAAAAGATGGTGTTGTTGTCCTAAGGTTTGATCTACTTCTGTTTCGCCCATAGGTTTGGAGTGTATCAAAGACACAAAATTTTTTTGTTTATTTCAGGTTGCTGACTATACACTTACAGATGTGCGACTATCATCAAGGCTAATATCTGGCTCACTCTTTAAAATCGCAATAGTAACATCACCTTCAGACCAACCATCATTGCTATCATAAAAGGCGCAGGAAGTTTTTAAAATGATTAAATTTCCTCGCTCTGAGGATTTATTAATTGATAAGGTTCCCTGAAACTGATGAGAATTTATTTGTTTTCTAAAGGTGCTGGAAAACTTAACAATCAGAAAATTACTCAGTTGGCGACGTTTATAAATTGCTAAATCCCAGTCTTTCATGACTGTCAGCAATTTATGTTCCACCGCATAAGCAATCATCACATAAAATAACTGGTTATAACAAATGTTAAACTCTACGGAATTAAAGTGTCCTGTATCGGCAATATAACAAGATACGGGAATGGAGAATTCTCCTTTAATTGAGAGGAGGTTTTTATTTTCAGAATTAAATTTTTCCGGCGCTACTTTGGAATCTAGATATTGAAATTGAGCCTTTTTTAAATACTTGCAATCATCTTTGTATGGTTCAAGAAAAATACGTAATAAATCTTGGCTGACTTCTTCTACCTTGGTAAATTCATCGTTGATATTCATAGCTTTTTTCCTGTATAAATTAGGGAAGATAAAATGGTAAGCCATCGTAAATACCAATGCGGTAGCTGACACTTTTTTCCCCTTTAGGGACTGTAGAAGCCATATGATTCAGGGTTCTGTTGTCCCATAATAAAATGTCTCCATCTTTCCAGGTATGGGTGTGAATATGCTCATCACGCTCAATAAAGGAAAATAACTCCGGCAAAATTTCTTGATTTTTTTCATAATCAAGTCCTTTGATCCCAGTAGTAAAACCTTGATTCATATATAAGATTTTTTTGTGCGTCACAGGGTGCGTAATCACAGCCGGATGTTTAACAGGTGGAAATTTCTTCTCAAAATCATCTAAAATATCGATTATGGCCTTATCAATGTCTGATGCTTGCACTTTATAACGCCATTTTGCCTCGTGGATCAGATAATTTCCATCGATATAGCTGCTCAAATTTGCAGGCAATTTTTGATAAACCTGCTGCATATCGATATAATATGTTTCTCTAATGGAATTGGGCAGTACTTGTGGATATAACATTGTCAAGGGCAATGGTTCCTCAAGAAATGCACAATCAGTATGCCAATATCTACCAGTACCAGCAACGCCAAACTTAATCCCATCCTTGGGAACATTAGAGGATGTTTTAAAAGTCAAAACCAGTCAAAAATCATGCCAATCGTCTGACCATGATACGAATCATCGCAATATAGATAAATGTCTCCGAGGTTTGGGGTAGTCTTTCATAATCTTTACTTAAACGCCGACACCAATTCAGCCAGCCAAAAGTACGCTCAACAACCCAACGCTTCGGTAGATGCACAAAACCTTTTTTCTCCAATGGTCGAAGCACAATTTCCACAATCCACCGAAACATATCCATCACCCAACGCATAAATTCTTCGCCTCGGTATCCTCCGTCCATCCAAATGATGTTCAACCGTTTTACCTGATTACCAGTATCGTGAACTCGTTGAAGAACTTTTTTCGCGCCTTCACGTTCTGGAAAACTGGCAGAGGTGACCAAGACCCGCAAAACTAGCCCTAACAGATCCACACTCAGATGTCGTTTGCGTCCATGTATCTTTTTCCCAGCATCATAGCCGACATCAATGGAAATCATTGTTGCGGTTTCTACTGATTGACTATCAACGGCTGCTTCTGATGGACTCTTGTCACGCCCTGCGTCTACTCTCACCCACTGGTAGAGTTGGTCATGTACCTTAAGCCATGTACCATCTTTACTCCATCTCCAAAAATAACCATAAACCGTTGACCACGGGGGAAAATCTGCTGGTAGGCCTCGCCATGTACATCCTTCACACAGAATATAGAGAATCGCATTCACTATTGCAAATAATGCTAATTTTCGGGGACGACCGCCTGGCTTTGCTTCTGGGAAAAGATCTGCTATTAATTCCCACTGTTCCCAGGTCAGATTGCTACGGTATGCTTTAGTCATTCGCTCACAGGGTGCTGGTTTCTACAAAATTCAGCATACGCCTTGTGAGCTTTCTTACACTAGCCCCCCACTTTTAAAACATCCTCTTAGAAGAGACAAATATTTCGGGATAATCTGGGTGATGATAGTTATCCTGGGGATAAATTTGTGGTGTCCCAATTTTGCGAGCCAATTCTAAATATTGATCATCGTTAATATGTTGTTCTCGGAAAATTACTAATTTATGCTCATATACCAGTTGCTTAATTATCTCGACTTCTGCTTGATTAATTACAGCAACATCTATATCTAAAATTTCGGCTCCAATATCTTCTGGAGATGGTCTATCAATTTTCATGACTTGCTTCTTACCTCATCATAATATTGGGAACACATCTCAACCGCCAGGGCAAAGCCAAAAGAGCGCAACCTCTTAACCAGAAGCTAGAGTTAAAGAGCAGGCGTTCGCTGAAAATTTCTGATCAAAAATGAGAAAATAGTCATGGTAACGTTGCTGCTGTAGTTAACTATTTTCCTGGATTAAAAATATCTTTTGTAATCAAAACCCTCACAAACTGTGTGGATCATTCTTTTAAGTAAGCAACTCTAATTTGTAAGCATACTATAAATTCTGTGTTATTGGCAAGAAAAATAAATAAGTTAAATAATTATTGCGGATTTTTCAGCACCAAGCTAAGTTTTACAGATTGTCATTTGACTTATGAAACAGACTATCCTCATAATGTTTCTAGCTTTTGTGCAACTCGAAATTAATTTAGCTTGAAAATTGCATCTAGTGTGGCTCAACTGAGCCACGCGAAAACTGTGATGATCAAGATTTTTTAAATTAGACGACATGATTCTAGTCGTGCCGATTATCATATCTGTGTAGCTTTTTCTAAGCTTTTTGCGGGTGTAGTTTCCTATTGAATGTGTAAGGAAGTAGGGTGGAAAAACAGAAATTATCTATTTGGATGTTGTTAACAGCATCTTTGTCAGTTTTGGTGACTTGTCCCGCTTATGGTGATGTAGAGAAAGTCAACACTATACAAGGGAAACAAGAAACAACAAATTCACCAGTACCTATTACAAACATTCCCCAACTGAGTGACATTCCCCGTCCCCCAACCAGCGTTAAAGACTGGCTGGCCCAAGAAGCACAAAAGAATCAAGTTACCCAAGTCACAGGTGTGCGTCTGAACTCCACAGCTAGTGGTCTGGAAGTCATCTTAGAAAATCCGACAAATCAGCTGCAAAGCACAATCAAAAGCGAGGGAAATACTTTCAGTGCTGTCATTCCTAATGCTCAACTGAATCTACCATCAGGCAATTCATTTCGGGCGGAAAATCCCCGTGATGGCATCACAGAAGTAGTATTAGTTAATCAGGATGCTAACAGCATTTTAGTGACAGTGAAGGGTGCTACGAGTGTACCGAAAGTCCAGCTATTGGGTAGCAACCAAGGTTTAATTTCTCCCCTAGTCTCAAATAGCTCATCCTCACCATCACAAACACCAAATCAAGGTGAAAAACCCATCGAACTGCTGGTAACGGGGGAGCCAGATAGTTACAAAGTACCCACTGCTAGTACAGGAACTAAATTCTCGGTACCACTACGGGATATTCCCTTATCAGTGCAGGTGATTCCGTCTCAGGTAATTGAAGATCGGCAGATTGTGCGTCAAGACGACATCACCGATAATGTGAGCGGAGTTCAAAAAGTCATAGGTTATGGAACTGCATCAGCCTATATAATTCGGGGTTTTGCCGATTTCGGCTATTTCCGCGATGGGTTTCGCGGCCCGGTTGATCTGACTCCTGGTGATACCACCAACATCGAGTCAATTGAGGTGTTAAAGGGGCCAGCATCGGTACTTTATGGCAGTGGTTATACTGAAGGTGGGCTACTCAATGTATTGACAAAAAAACCCCTGGATACACCTTTATATAATACTAGTTTTATTGCAGGTAGTTACGACTACTACCGTTCATCCTTAGATTTTACAGGTCCACTCACCACCAATAACGCGCTGCTCTATCGGCTGAATGCTTCCTATGAAAATGCAGGTAGCTATCGTGATTTTATTAAAAATCAGAACTTTGATTTAGCACCGGCTATAACCTGGCAAATTGACAAAAAAACAACTCTTGTTACCCAAGTCGAATATCAACACTCGGATTTCGTCTTTGATAGTGGACTCCCCCTTGTGCCTCAATCATTGCAAATTCCGATCAGCAGATCTCTGGCAGAGCCAGGTGCAAATACTAGCTATCTAGATTCAACTTCGGTTACTTATACCCTGGAACGAAAGTTTAGTGATAACTGGAGCTTTAAGCAAGGATTTAACGCACTTCTAGCTAACCTGGAGTTAGGCTCTTACACATATTACTATTCACCAACCCTGAATGCAGATGGTACAGTCAATCGGCTGGTCTTAAAAGGGCCTGAACAAAGTGAAAACTATACCTTGACAAATGAATTATTTGGTAAGTTTAGCACTGGTGCAATCAACCACAATGTTTTAGTGGGAGTAGAGCTATACCGAAGGGAATTAAGTAATAATTTTCTCGGTGCATTGATTGCGCCGATTAATATTTTTAATCCAGTGTATGGAGCGCAACCAGGTTCTTTCAGTTATCAACTGGGACTGACTGGACAACGTGGTGCAGACAATCTGGGAATTTATGTCCAAGATTTGGTCGAGATTTTACCTAACCTGAAACTTTTGGTAGGCGGTCGCTTTGATTCCAGTAACTCCTTTGTTAAAGATGCACCTGATGGCAATTTAATTAACGAGCAGGTAGACAATAAATTCTCGCCGCGTGCTGGTATTGTCTATCAGCCGAGTAAGACCACTTCCCTTTATTTTAATTGGTCTAACTATTTTAATCCTATATACTCTGGGACGAGTCAAACAGGAACATTATTCAAACCGGAAACAGACCAACAATTTGAGGTAGGAATTAAGCAAGAATTTCTGGAAAATCGTCTTTCAGCTACATTAGCGTTCTACCAAATTGCTCGGCAAAATCTACTCACACCAGACCCAACAAATCCACTTTATAGCATTCAAACGGGGGAACAAAAAAGCCGGGGGATTGAACTAGATATCGCGGGACAAATATTACCGGGATGGAAAGTTATTGCTACCTACACTTACACAGATGCCTTTGTCAGCCAAGACAATACTATTCCTGTAGGTAGTCGATTAATTGGTGTACCCTATAATAGCGCCAGTTTATGGACAACTTACGAGTTGCAAAGTAGCAATTTGAAGGGGTTGGGGTTTGGTTTGGGACTGGTGTATTCAGGAGACTATGAAGTAGCATTGCCGAATACTTTCACTGCACCCTCCTACCTCAGAGCCGACGCTGCTTTCTTTTATCGCCGCAATAAAATCCGCATTGGTCTGAACTTTAATAATATATTTAATACTCAGTATTATTATACCCAGATTAGCAATACGTACTCGTCGAACACGTACAGTA
>CAVYXS010000226.1:0-10585 GCA_963772205.1 uncultured cyanobacterium | reverse complement strand
TATTGCACCACCTACTTGGCAACCTGCAAACTACACACCAGCGACTCAACCCAAAAAGTTGGTCACAACGTCAAATATTACTGCTGATAACGCAATTAAAACACCGCAATTCTGGTTGTTATGGATTGTATTGTGTACAAACGTGACTGCCGGAATCTGGTGTTCTAGCCAAGCTTTGCCATGATTCAGGAAATGTTTCATGTTTCTGCTGCCGTCGGCGCTGGATTTGTCGTGCTATTAAGCTTGTTTAATTTAGTTGGTCGGTTTTTCTGGTCATTTTTATCAGACTATATCGGCAGGAAACAAACCTATATGATTTTCTTTGGCTTAGGCATACTTTTGTATGCTTCAATAGCTGACGATTCCTATTCTCCATCAATTCTTGTATAGTACATAAATACTAAAGGTGGGTACTACTAGTACAGCTTGGCGTAAATAAGCCAAGTATTAGATAGCCAACACTTTACCCATCGAGTATAATAGCTGCGCCTGTATTCTCAAAGCGATGTCCACCACACCCCTCAACAGCCAGCAACAAGTCAACGCTACTCAATTCCATGAATCAATTACCGGAAGCAGCGGAAAACGCCTGATCCATTACAGTGAAGAGTCAGGTTATACGGTGGCGCGGTTACAACGCCCCCTGGGGCAAAGGAACTAACAACGATTACTGGTAGTTTTGCAGACATTCAACCCGGAATCACGCTGCAATTAACTGGTTTTTGGCGGGAACATCCTCAGTATGGACCCCAGTTTCAAGTTGTCAACTACAAAGAAACGAAACCAGCTACCCTCACAGGCATTGAAAAGTATTTAGGTAGCGGTCTGATTAAAGGTGTGGGACCTGTGACAGCGAAACGGATTGTGGCTTATTTTGGCACAGAAACCCTCGATATAATTGAAAACCAAGTTGAGCGCTTAAACGAGGTGAATGGCATCGCCAAAAAGCGCATTGCCATGATTCAAAAAGCCTGGAATGAGCAAAAAGCCATCAAGGAAGTGATGGTATTTCTAAAAAGTCACGGCGTTAGCACCACCTATGCGGTGAAGATTTACAAGCAGTATGGGGATAAATCCATAGATACAGTTACCCATAATCCTTACCAACTAGCGACGGATATCTATGGCATTGGGTTTTTCACTGCTGATAAAATAGCTCGTAATTTGGGGGTATCGGCAGATTCGGAGTTTCGCTACTGTGCAGGTATGACCCATGTGTTGAGTCAAGCCGCAGAAGATGGACATTGCTATTTGCCGCAACCACAGTTGATGGCAGAAGTCGCTCATCTCCTGAAAACTGAATCCCATGAACCAGCACCCAATGTCATTGCCCAAATTATCCAAAAAATGACTTTGACAGATGAACTGGTGCGTGAATTAGGTGCAGATAAGATCTTATGCTGCTACAAACCTACCTACTTTTACACGGAACAAAACTTAGCCCAATTGGTACGCTACCACCTCACCTACCCCATCAACCCTGATATTCCTCGTGTTCGTGCTTGGTTGGAGCGTTCTAGCAGTAGCCGCAAAGTGTCACTATCACCCGAACAGCAACAAGCAGTGGAGGTGGCAGCCTATTCTAAATTGACGGTAATTACTGGTGGTCCCGGTGTCGGGAAGACCTTCTGCACTAGTACAATAGTCTCATTGTGGAAGGCAATGGGTAAATCAATTGCCCTGGCTGCACCAACTGGACGGGCAGCTCAAAGGTTAGGCGAGATGACAGGGTTGGAGGCGAAAACGATACATAGGTTGTTGGAATTGACCCCAGAACGCGCAGTTTTAAATGCGATTCCACCAATCCATTACCCCACAGTGCAATTATTGTAGACGAAGCTAGTATGCTCGACTTATTTCTGGCATACTCTTTGGTTCAAGCGGTGGCAGACAACGCCCAACTATTGTTAGTCGGAGATATTGACCAATTACCGTCGGTGGGTGCAGGTAATGTGCTGGCTGATTTAATTAAGTCTGGAATTGTGCCTGTAGTCAGACTCACTCAAGTATTTCGCCAAGCTGCCAGTAGCAAAATTATCACGGCATCGCACCAAATTAATCGGGGACAATATCCCCATATCGAACCAATTTCCAATACACCTCAATCTGATTGTCTGTGGCATAGTGGCGGTTTTCAGCCAGAACATGGTGTGCAAGCAATTAGTGAGTTGATTGCAGATTTCATTCCCAAACTTGGTTTTCACCCGGCTACTGATGTACAAGTGCTTGCACCTATGTCACGGGGTTTACTCGGTACACGCAATCTCAATAACGTACTGCAACAGTTAATTAATCCACCTAGTTCTGACAAAGTGGAGATTACTAGGGGTGGGACTATTTTTAGAGTTGGTGACAGGGTAATCCAACTCACCAACGATTATCAACGGGAAGTGTTTAATGGTGATGTGGGATTTATTACCACAATAGATACTGAAGAACAGGAAGTAATTGTCCAGTATCAGGAGCGCGATGTTACTTATGATTATGCTGACCTGAATGAGCTGGCTTTAGCCTGGAGCGTGAGTATACATAAGTCCCAGGGTTCAGAATATCCGGTAGTGATTTTGCCTTTGTATACCCAACATTACATGATGCTGACTCGGAATTTACTGTATACGGGCTTAACCCGTGCCAGGAAGTTGGCAATTATTATTGGTAGCCAGAAGGCGATCTCAATGTGTGTTCGTTCTACCAAGTCCCAGGAACGATATACTCGACTGCAGCAGCGCTTAGTTCAAGTATCTTCACAATGATTGCAAGCGATCGCTCCCACACAACTCCCAACGAAAAATACTATCGCCTTGTCAAGGTTCTGGATCTCGCACTCTACACCAAATTGCCATCGGACTACAACAACGCTCACTTGAGAGCCAGTCATAAAAAGCACCCTCAAGGGTACTATCGCATTTGAGTTGTCACGTTGACAATTAGAGAGTCAAACAATTTGGGAAAGAAGACAATGACTACAAAGCTAGCCTTTCGGACACCTGTTGGTGCAGTTTCAATTCCTGCGGGACAATCAAAAGAATTGGGTAGTGTAGATGTTAGCCCATTTTCAAAGATTAGAGTTGTGGCTGACGAACGTACTGGTTCTGGAACAAATATCGTCATCCGACTAACTATTACCGAAGGTTCTGAACTAGTCGCCCAATTGGATACTTTAACTTTGTCACCCCACGCACAGGTAACACGAGTATACGATGTTCCCGGAACTAAACTCACCATCTTTGCAGATGCAGTTGCTGGTTCAGGCACAGACGCAATAGATGTTTTGGTATACGGAGCTAACTAGCTATGGTAGCGTGAACAGACTAAATTTGTGCATTCCCAACACCCAAAAACACTAATTTCGATGAATTTGGCTTTAACACATTGCATCATTTAAGACTTGTCACGCTAGTAATAATTCTGGTAAAAACTAATATCTGTATTTGAGTCTGAAGAAATTTCCAACATTTTGTGAGAGAATTTTCAGGAGAAATGAGATGACTAATCCAAATATTTACCAACTCCACGGGAATCAGATTATCGTTAATTACTCTACTGGAGACTTGGGATCTATAAAGGCTTTTGAATACCAGGATACATTCCAAACTCTAAACTTTAAGGGCGATGAAATTCGCACTGTGCCAACTGAAATTGGTACTTTAGTAACGGTGACTATCCGCAGAACAATAGACACTGGTTCAACCTCGTTTACCTTACTTATCCCCAGTGTCAATCTCCCAGGTATTAACAGTCGGGTTAACATCACGACTGAGGGAATCACAACGTTACACCGCTTTTCAGTTGTCCCTCGATTCAATCAGGGACAAACTGAGCTTTATTCCGTAACTCAACTGACTGGGATTGCAGAAGCTATTCCATTTTAATCGAGATGGTTTATGGGGATTTCCTACACCAAAAACCCCATAACACACTTTTCAACTGAGGGAGAGATCGCACTTTGGTATTTTGAGTTGCCCAATGGTATGACAAAAGCATTTGCAAATGCGATTACAGGTAATATCTGACAGTAGTCACAACTCGACTTTTTTGAGATAGTAAAGCTGTCTTTAAAAACAATGTCGTTTGATTGTGTAAAAAGTTTTCCCACCAGACACGTGGTACAAAAGTCGGAATAATAACGGTTGTAAAAACACCTTGATGGCACTGTTCAAAATCAGAAATGAAGTCAACTATTGGTTCAATCAAAGAGCGATAGGGTGATTCAATTACTACCAAGGGAATATCAGACTCTAGTTGTCGCCATTGTTCTTGTAATGTTTCATGATCTGTATTCCCAATGTCTACATGAACTGCAACAATCTCATCAGCAATTGTGCGTGCATAATCCAAAGCTTCAACCGTTCCTCGGTGAAGTTGCCCCACAATCACTACAGATGGATGAGTAACAACTGTGACCGTAGCTCTAGGTAGATAAGCTCTAGGTGGCATTCCCTCAAGGCTGAGGCGTTTCGTCACATATCGATAGTGGCGATAAATTGCTAAAAACAGACTTACTAGCAAAGGAATAGCAACAGCAACTACCCAAGCACCTGCGAGAAACTTTGTCTGCAAAATTACAAGTAGAACGACTGCTGTAGTTATGCTTCCTAACCCATTCATTAAAGCTCTCTGATACCAACCTGGTAAACGTTCTTTGAACCAGTGACGCACCATCCCTGCTTGGGAGAGGGTAAAGGAAGTAAACACACCGATAGCGTAAAGAGAAATTAACCTGTCAACACTGCCTTGGAAAACAATGATCAGAATAGCACTAAACAAACTGAGCAAAATAATCCCATTGGAGTAAACTAAACGCTCACCCAATAGTGCTAATTGGCGCGGGGCAAATCCATCACGTGCTAAAAGAGAAGAAAGTCTGGGAAAGTCGGCATAGCTGGTATTGGCTGCTAAGAGCAAAATCAACAGAGTGGCTATTTGAACAACGTTGTAAAACAAGCCATTACCTAAAATACTGTGAGCCAACTGGGAAATTACTGTTTCTTGTGAGTTGGGGAGAATATGATAAATATTGGCGAAATGGGTGATACCTAAAAACATTGCCCCCAGAATTAATCCCATATAAAGCATAGTAATGCGGGCATTTTTCCATTCTGGAGGTTTGAAAGCAGGAACACCATTGGAGATAGCTTCAATTCCCGTCAGTGCTGTACATCCTTGAGAAAATGCCCTCAAAATCAACAATAAACCCAGGGGTTCTGTCGCCTGAATGACGCTGGTATGTGGATGAATTTGTCCTGTAAACTGTTGAAAGAAACCCACACCAATCATGATAAACACACTGACAATGAAGGTATAAGTGGGGATCATAAAAATTCTACCCGATTCCTTCACACCTCTGAGGTTTGCCAGCATAATTAACCCAATAAATAGTAAGCACAGTTCTACAGAGAAATGGCGAAATTGCTGTAGTTGGGGAATGGAAGTCAGGTTATCTACACCAGAGGCAATACTCACAGTCACAGTCAATACATAGTCAATCATCAGTGCGGCGGCGGCGACTAAACCTGGATAAATTCCCAAGTTCTCATAAGCCACAATGTAGGCTCCCCCACCATTGGGATAGGCGCGGATAGTTTGTTGATATGATAGGGTAATGATCAACAGTAGCAGTGCAATCGCCAGCGCAATCCATATAGAGCCACCAACAAAGGCACTCCCTGCCAGCACCAACACCTTCAAAATTTCCTCAGTTGCGTAAGCCACCGAGGAAAGTGCATCAGAAGACAGCACAGCTAAGGCGGCGGCGTTGTTCAATCGCTGTTCATGAGCAGCGCTGGTTGGTAATGTGCGACCAAGTAAAAACTGCTTTATTCGCGGGTACAAGGACATAAAAAGTCTACACAGCAATAGTTTTCCCTTCCTGCTCAATCGGATTATTGGTTAATCCCAGAGCGAAGAACATAGCAATTTTGGCAGATTCCTACACAAATTAGTCGAGAATTTTGCCAAATCGCAACTATGTTTTCAACCCAGATTCCCCACATCCAACCAATTGCCCGATCTTGTAGAGCATCGAATCGCGTTAAAATTTGTGAACATACTGCCAGCTGCTGAATGGCGATCGCGCTTTGAGGATGTGGCGTGATGTGAAAAACCCTGCTATCGTTTTCCCTTGAAGTTGTCGGTGATGAATTGTCAAAATAGTCCCAACCCAAGATATCCCGCCGCAATCATTGGCGACTAGTACAGGTCGGCGTAAATAAACCACCCATTCCAAATCAATACGATAGTCTCGAAAAGAAAAAGTAAATATTGTTCTTGATATTCTAACGCGAACACATTTTTCCTTATTTTACCCCTATTTTTCCTTAACCTAGCGTTGCCGTTACATAACCACAGACCTCGAACTGCTTGCAGCAGCGCTTCGCTATCGCATACAGTGCCAGGAAAAAACATAGTACCCGCGGGAGCAATGCGATTTTGTGAGGTCTATCCAAACTGAGAGCGATCGCCAGTGGTGGGGTGCAAAAAAAATCCCCTCATGGGAGTCACGGGAGGGGATTGGTGATGATAATGGATTGGAGTTTGTGGCGGGTATACCACAATCTTCATCTTCTAAAGAAATTAGTGTACTTTTATCGACAAGATTGTAGAAACCATTGAGACGGGCGAAGTTGTCGATGTCGGGGTACTTGTAGGAGTTAAAAATAGAACTTACACAGCGATCGCCAAGAATGAACTGCCCGAACCAGCTAGAGCGCCGGTCGAGTAAAAGTAGTTGACAAAAGATACAAACCGTTATCTTTACTATCATTGGATCAGCCACCAACACCACCAAAAGGCTTTCGATTTGATTGCTGGTAAAAAAGAACGCCCACAAGTCCCCCATGTTTTGGGGCATTAAAAAACGGTAAAATCGCTTGACTAAACTTTGACTAAAGAAAAATCATGAAATCATCTAAAAATTCCTTGATATTTCGCTGTAACTTATGCCAGGAACCGGACTTGAATCGGTGACACGAGGATTTTCAGTCCGGCTTCAATACCCTTCCATCAGTGCTTTCACGCTTTACGCACTACCCTTACCCCCATTTTACCCCCAAACTTAATTGGGGTAAAAATTATATCAGGTTCGTCTAATTAGTTACGATAAAAATTTGGGAGACTTCTTTGCGCCTTCTCTACGAGACGCTACGCGAATGCGCCTTTGCGTGAGCTTTTATAATAACTGTTTACCCGAACATGATATTACTCCTCCATCACTCCTCTGGTCTGGTGTTTAGGCAATTGATAACCAAAGTTATATCGGGTCAAATACCGTTTATCACGACAATATGGATTTGCGCTTATTCTTCTATTAGTTGGGGTTAAGGAGTGTGAAAAAAGCTCTTGAGCAGGGGCGCTTTCGCCCACCCTTCTCTGCGTTAAGTGCGGAATGCTATGCGTAAGCGGAGCTATGCCGTAGGCTTTACGCGTAGCTTGTCGTAGACAGACGCTGCGCCAAGCAAGCTTAAGAGGAGGGGTATGCTAACGCTGCGCTATCGCAAAGGACGTTAGCGCAACGGGACTTAGTTCGGTTTGTACCAGAGAACCGCTGTTCTTGAAACTTCATTTTCCCCTTTGCCCCCCGTACCGCGTTAGGGTTCCTCCCAATAGAGCATAGACCTCTACCCCCCAGGCTCTTATCAAGTGTTAAGGTTGGGTATAATTTTAAATCCACCTCAACCATCGGACGCTTTCATACCTGCAACTTTACGTTATAAAGGGGTGATGTACAATCAAGAAAATTAAGCATTGAATTGGTCGATTGTACAAACATAACAGTTAGCTCATTGGTGCAGATTTAATGGATATTTTAAGCGATTGAAAGAAAAATGGCTAAACTAACTCATATTTTGGTAAAATAGAAAAAGTCAGCTATAAAATTCCCACCTGGTATGCCACATGAAGAAAAATTATTGCAGCAGTGCTTAGAAAACCTTAAGTTATTGCCGAATATTCAAATTACTCCAAAAAAAACAGCTAACGATAGAGTTGATAGTAATACTGATGGAATAATTACAATCCACAGTCCGTTAAAATCGGTTGATTATATGTACGTAATTCAACCGAATGTAACTAGCACAACGGCTAAACTTATCGTAGCCTATTTTAAACTTCAGCAACAGAAAATAACTGAAAAACTCTTTCTTATTACCCGCTATTTATCGGAAGCTACTATTAATAAATTAGTCGAAAATAATATTGAGTTTATCGACACAGCCGGTAATATTTATCTAAATAGTCCATCTGCATATATTCTAATTCGCGGTAAACATCGACCAAAAGACAAATCTGTATCAACTGCAAAAATTACTCTCAACAATCTCAAAGTTATTTATATTTTGCTTCAGTCTCCCGATATTTTAAGAAAATCATTAAAAGAATTAGCCAATGCTGCTGGGGTAAGATCTGGGATAGTAATTAATACCCTGAAAAATTTGTATCAATTAGGCTATCTGCAACGACAACGTGATGGAAAATATCGTATTATTCGGTATGCTAAACTCTTAGAACGTTGGGAAATTGGCTATGCTGAAACTTTACGTCCAAAGTTGTTTCTGGGAAATTTTACACCTATTATTAAGGATAAATTCTCGGAACTTTCGGATAATATTATTCAACAAGCAAAGGAAAACAACTTCCTAATTGGTGGAGAATTAGGAGCCGCGATCGCGACATCTTATCTGATTCCTCTAGGGGCAGTATTATATGTTAAAGACAATTATCGCTTAATCGCTGCACAATTAAAATTAAAACCCAGTCCAGAAGGCGAAATTATTTTTCTCCAGCAATTTGGTTCTGATAATGCAGATGATTACAATCAACGCGAACTTATTGCAGACCCATTATTACTTCATGCTGAATTAATGATGGGAAATAACGAACGTCTAGAGGAAACTGCCAAACTAATTTTGGCGAAATATATCAAGGATAGACAGCAAAATGCTTGAACCGGAGGATACGCAAAAGCAAGTTTTGCTGGATATGAAAACTATAGTGGAGCATTTACAACTACCGATATTAGTAGTTGGGGCTGGTGCAAGGATTTTAATTTTCGATAATCGATATAATCTTGAAGGTAGAGCGACAAGAGATTTAGATTTTGCCGTAAAAGTTAATAATTGGTCAGATTTTCAAACTTTAAGTGCTGAAATGACTCAAAGGGTTAGTCCATGTTTTCGAGCAACAAATGTTCAACATAGATTTATACATATTTCAACTAGCATTGAAGTAGATATAGTCCCATTTGGTGTCATTGGAGAACCAAATCAAGAAATACAGTGGTCAGATGGAAATCAAATGAGTTTACTGGGTTTTAATGAAGCTTTTTTAACCGCAGAATCTCTGAGTATCCAAGAGGTTGAGTTTAAAGTTGTTAATCTCCCTGCTTGGATTGTATTGAAATTGATTGCATGGAACGACAGGAAAGCGAGAAAAGATTTAGAAGATATTTATTTTATCTTGGAAAATTACAGTGATGATAACCGCGTATTTACAGAACTAATTGATCAGCTTTCTCAAGGGTTAGTTGAGTATGAAGTAGCTGGCAGTTTTTTACTCGGATGCGATATTCAAAATAATTTTTCCCCAGCGACGATTGAGCAGCTGGTTAAAATCCTTTCGCAAATACTACAAAAAAGAGATACTCTATTTCCCCAATTGATTTCCCGCACATTTGAGCAAGACGAGTGGGATATTAAATTTGATGTGATTGTGAGTTTTTTTGAAGCATTACAAACAGGAATAGAAGGATATTAGATCGCAATATTTAACCGCATCTTGAATCATAGTAAGTATGTCTTCATTGACGGGTTCATCAGCATAATCATAACCACTTTACCAATTATTAACTGCGTTCCGAAAAATTTGGCGTACTGTGACTTTAAATTTGTTTGGCATTGATGACAATTTGGTTGAGAGTTGGTGATTTTTTTCGTTGTTTCTGAAGATTTGGCAATTGCATTGACACAGAATTGTTGAATCTTGCAACAAAACTTTATAATTTTTGTGTTTTCCCCCATCAACACAGCTTGTCTATTGAGAATAAAGTCAGTAGCTGCTCAAATTTAGTATCACCAACTCACAACTTGGTTACGATCCTCAAAATCTTAACATTCAACAGGGTATCAACTTAAGGCGGGAAAAGCCCACCAGATAAGGGTTAGGAGTAATGTGATTTAGAAGACTTACGAGGCAGGGGAAGATCACCTAAATCGTCAACAACCCACTCAAATAAATAAGGAAATGTTTGATGAAACAGACGTTGAGCCGGAGTAGTACCATCGGCGCGTCTGGTGTCAAAATTATGAATAATGGTAAGAACCTGTAAAGTTTGAGGGGAAAAACCACGGCTAGTACAGCACGGCGTAAATACACATACCATTTTTAAGCCTGGCGAGCAACTATCAATACGCCTTCACTTTGGGCAGTCATCTTGGATGCGATCGCTGCCAAAATTATTGTCTTGCCCCATCCTGTACTGAGTTGTAATAATACCTTTCTCGTTTCCGAAGACAACAATATAGCGATCGCACTCCTGTTAGCACGTTAAGTACGCAAGAACCTTATATTTCAGTTCCTGTTTATTTATAGT
>CAVYXS010000225.1:0-55805 GCA_963772205.1 uncultured cyanobacterium | reverse complement strand
CACTGCAGCGCCAGCCTAGTGCCGGTGGAATGACAGCTTCCTCAGAACTGGAAACATCGATTCAACAAGCACGGGGTGGTGGACAACCGCTCTCTGATGAAATCAAGCAACCGATGGAGCAGGCCTTTGGCGCTGACTTTGGCGGTGTCAAAATTCATACCGATTCCCGCTCAGACCAACTCAACCAATCGATTCAAGCCCGCGCTTTCACGACAGGTAGTGATATTTTCTTCCGTCAGGGAGAATATTCTCCAGGGAGTAATTCTGGGAAGGAGTTACTAGCCCATGAATTGACTCACGTTGTGCAGCAAAATGGCGGTGCTGTGCAGCGGAAAATACTGCCTAACCCAGAGACAAAGGAAAATAAAATACAGACAAAAGTCGCAGATTTTGAACAATCACCATTAATTCAACTCAGGGAAAACCCGCAAAAAAAAACTGAACAGGATAACCAGGGACAGTCACCACAGGTAGATTCTCAGGCGAAAACTGAGACAGGGGAGTCTAAAGGTCAAGCGACAAGCAAACAAGGTATCATCGCCGATACGCCTCCAGCTAATGGCAATAGTACAGCACCAAATGCACCTCCGGTTGACAAAGGTGGCAAGCCGACAGGAAATCCATCAGATGCCCAGAATAAAGACAATCCGCAACAAGCAGCACAGGGAGAGAAACAGCAGAATCAAGGCGCAGGGGGATTACCAGGGGCAAATGCAGGGGCGACAGCAGAAATAGCTGAAGGCGATGCAGGTGAGCAAGCTGGGGTGATTGACGCTGAGAAGGCTCCCACCTCCCCTGAAGATGACCCGGCATTTCAGGCAGTAGTAAATAGTACTAAACAAGTGGCGGGAAAACAGAAAAAACACGCACCCGCAACCAGCAAAGCCCAAGAAGCCCAAGGAGCGGCGCAACCCCCAGGAAATGAAGTAGACAGCAAGGCGCAAGCCAATCACGTTGGCGAGATGCAACAAGCCCCTACGCCAGGATTTGACTCTGCCGCCTTCAAAGCGAAATTGATGGAGCGCATTGCAGATATGGCTCCCAAGACTTTAGAAGAGGCAGACGACTTTAAAGATAACAACAAACTTGATTCTGTTAAGGGCGATTTGAGCGGTAAAGTCAAAGAAGAGCAGAAAACGTCTCAAGAGCCGCTACAAGAGAAAGCTAAAGAAAAACCTGATACCAGTGGCATTGCAGCCAAACAAGTCACACCATTGTCAGCAACTGAACCTGGGGCACCGCCTGCAGGTGTAGGTGGAAACCAAGCCGCACCCAAATCTAAGGGACAGGGTGAAGTTGAGGCACCACTGCAAGCAGAGAGTCAAAAACTTGACCAGCAACTGCAAGAAGCGGATATTACCGAGGAGCAATTGGCAAACTCCAACGAACCGGAGTTTCAAGGGGCACTCGCAGCCAAGAAAGGCGCCCAAACCCATGCACAAGAAGCACCGCCACAATATCGCCAGCAAGAGCAAGGCATCCTCGCCAACGCCCAAGCTACAGCGGAAGCGACAGCGCAACAGCATCTGCAGGCAATGCACGGTACCCGTACCCAAAACCTGAATCAGGTAGGAGAACACCAAGTAGGAGCCAAGGGCAAGGATGAGCAAGCACGGGCAAAAGTTGCAGGTGATATTAATAAGATTTATGAAGCAACTAAAGGCAAAGTTGAGAAAACCCTCAGTGAACTCGACGGAAAAGTTATCCAAGCCTTTGATGCTGGTGCCGCCCAAGCCAAAAAGGCCTTCGAGGATTACGTTGGCAAGCGGATGGATGAATATAAAGATGATCGCTACAGTGGTTTTTGGGGTCCAGGAAAATGGCTCAAAGACAAATTATTTGGTATGCCAGATGAGGTGAACGCATTCTATCAAAAAGGTCGCGATTTGTACATCCAACAAATGGATGGTGTAATTAACAACGTCGTCGCTATTATCAGTAAAGAACTGACCCAAGCCAAGGCAGAAATTGCCAGCGGTAAGCAAGAAATTCAGAATTATGTTAACCAACTGCCGCAAGATTTGCAAGGAGTAGGTCAACAAGCTGCCGCAGATATTGACAGCAAATTTGAAGAATTGCAGCAGAGTGTTGATAGTAAACAAGATGAGTTAATTAACACCCTAGCGCAGAAATATAAAGAAAACCTGGATGCCGTTGACGCCCGCATTGAAGAGATGAAGGCGGCAAATAAGGGCTTGGTGCAACAAGCCTTTGATGCGGTGGTGGGAGTCATCAAGACAATCATCGAACTAGCAAAAATGCTCCTAGAAGTGCTAGCGCGAGTGGCTGGCGTCGTGGGGCAAATCCTCAAAGATCCGATTGGTTTCTTGGGTAATTTAATCCAGGCGGTGAAGCAAGGCTTCCTCAACTTCATGAACAATATTGGGAAGTACCTGGAGCAAGGATTAATTGGCTGGCTGACTGGCACAATGGGAGAAGCTGGGATTCAAATGCCAGAAAACCTAGACCTCAAAGGTATTTTTAGCCTCGCAATGCAGCTTTTGGGCTTCACCTATGAAGCAATTCGCGCCCAAGCTGTCAACCGCCTGGGTGAAGAAAAAGTCAGCAAGATGGAAAAAACTGTTGAGGTATTTCAAGTCTTAGCTAATGAGGGAGTAGCGGGGATTTGGCACTTTGTCCAAGAGAAGATGGGCGATCTGAATGCCTTGATCATCGAACCCATCAAGAATTTTATCATTGAAAAAGTGGTTACAGCCGGGATTGAGTGGGTTCTCAGCCTGTTGACTCCGGCTTCAGCCTTCATCAAAGCGGCGAAGGGGATTTATGAGATTGTCAAATTCTTCATGGAACGCGCCCAGCAGATTGGTGATTTAATTAATTCCATACTAGATGCAATTGGGGCGATCGCTGGTGGTGCGATCGATCAAGCAGTCAAGGGCGTTGAAAATGCCCTAGCTAAATCTTTACCTGTCGTCATCAGTTTCCTAGCTAGTCTTTTGGGCTTGGATGGAATTGCCGGCAAGATTCAAGCCATCTTCCAAAAACTGCGGAAACCAATGGAAACAGCAGTTAATTGGGTAATTGATAAAGGATCGAAGGCGTTTAAGTTTATTGGTAACAAGTTTAATAATAGTAAATTTGGCAAGAAATTCCACTCTGTTAAAGATGCGGCGAAGGAGAAATATAAAGCCGGTAAGCAGTGGGTTGAAGATAAGAAAGCTGCAGGTGAGCAATGGGTTGAGGATAAAAAAGCTGGCGCTCAACAGTGGGTTAATGATAAAAAAGAGGCTGTCAGTAACAAGTTCAAGAATAGCAAATTCGGCAAGAAAGTAGGAGCGTTAACAGAATCAGCGAAGGAGAAATACAAAGCCGGTAAGCAGTGGGTTGATGATAAAAAAGCAGCCGCTCATAATTGGGTTGACGGCAAGAAAAAATCCGTCAAGGATAAGTTTGACAAATTTGGCAATAAAGTCAAGGATAAGTTTGGATTTGGTAAGGATAAGGACAGTAAGGGTAAGCAACCTAAAGATAGCAAACATGATGAGCCGACTATGGCGCAGAAGAAAGCCCAGCTTGACTTAGCTTTAGCAGAAGCTGACCAAATTCTAAGCGAAAAAGATGCTAACCCTGACACTGTTCAAGCAAAACTGCCTAAATTACAATCTAAATATCATCTTAAATCAGCAAAACTCCTTAAAGATAACGATAATGCTTATTATATTGAGGCGGAAATTAATCCTAAAGAGAAGAGCAAAAAGCGTCAACTTAAAACAAATAAAGACCGAAAACTTCTCAGTTTTATAGAAGAGAGTGATTATTTGGCTCCGAAAGATTCAACAGTTAAAGAGCTAATTGCAGACGCAGGAAAAATTCACACTCAACTTGGGTTAGATTCAGCTACTACGATAGGCACAGGAAAGCTAAGTGACGGCAATTACATTGTTGCTACTAACGGGAGAGGAGGATTAGCTCAAGCCCACGTAGAGAAACTTGCCCCAGAATTAGCTAAAAAGTATAAGTTATTGACATCACAAGAAGTACCACCAAATCAAAAAACTGTAAAATTTAGTGCCGGCGAAGCAACAGAATTAGAAATTCCAGGAGTAGGAAAAGTACAATTTAAGCTCGAAAATAACAAACTATCAGCATCATTAAATGGAGGCGAATTTCAAACGGCAGGATTTGAGAGAAAACAGGTTAGAGGACAATATCTGAAGCCATATCAAATAGATTTTTATAAAGAAATATCAGGAAAAAAAGTGCGTGTAGCCAGATTAGCAGTTAAAGAACAGGGAGAGAAATACCAAGCAACGTTTTCAACATATCCCCATGCTGAGACAAATATGCGTCGCTATGCAATAAATCAAGGTTTAGAACTAACTCATTCAGGTTCCGATAAGCCAACCTGTTATTTATGCGCGGTGGCTCATGAAGAACATAAAACAACCTTTGGAGATCTAACAAAAGCATCACCAAACTGGACACCTCTTGGCTCATAAACCGTTTTACTAAGAGAACATAAATTATGGATATTTCTTCAGAAAATCATCTTCAATTAATAGAAGAGCTTGAACATAAATTGGGTACTCGTTTGCCTAATGAGTATCGACAGGATATTTTAGAATATAATGTATATACTCCAGAACCAAGTACATTTACATTGCCGAATTCAGATGTCAGACTCCAACTATTTTCTTTTTTGGGGATTACAGAAGTCATAAATGATAGTATTTGGCATACAAAACAGATGTTGGGGGATTCCCTTCCACAGTCTTTAATACCAATAGCAAGTTTAATGAATGGAGGATTCGTTTGTCTAGGCATTAGTGATGCAGAGAGAGGAAAAGTTTTTTACTTTGGCGATACTGAAGGTATTCAGACACCCCGATTAGAAAATACTGAAAATATTGTTCAGATAGCAGAAAATTTTGATGAATTTATAGAACTATTTGATAAAGAAGGAGAGATCGATCAACTGGATGAAAATGGTTTGTCTCAGTTACACAAAGCTGCTGGGAAAGGAGATGTAGAAGAAATTGAAAATCTGCTTGGCTATGGAGCGGATATTGATATTGTCACAAACAATGGATACACGCCGCTTTTTTTTGCAGCATCTGAAGGAAAAGCTGATGCAGTAAAAGTTCTTTTAGAAGCAGGTGCGGATACAAACATCACTTCAACAACAAGTCAAGGAACGCCCTTTCAAGTCGCCTGTGTACAGGGTAATGAACAAGTTGTTAAAACCTTTCTCCAGTATGACAAAGCTCTGGCAAATAACAGTGTCAATAATGTGACACCATTATACATAGCTGCTGAATTAGGGCATAAAGAAGTAGTAAAAATATTACTTCAATATAATGCTGAGGTTAATTTGCAACCAACTGAAAAATCAGCGACTCCGTTGTATATAGCAACATACAATGGAAACAAGGAAGTAGTAGAAATTTTGCTAAAAGCGAAAGCAGATACAGAGATAGGTTATCAAAAAGCTACTCCATTACACGTTGCAGCATTACACGGGCATGAGGAGATTGTAGAACTTTTGCTTAGATATGGGGCAAATCCCGATAAAAAAGATCAACACGGTAAAACTTCCTACAATTTGGCAGAAGCACAAAGACATGAAAATGTAGTAAAACTTTTAACCTTGAAGCCAGGATCACAGACCTAGTTTTATTCAACCAGAAGACCAATTAACATCTTGACAGGCAATGCCCACCTATAATGAATTTAGGTAAACTATACCAAAAACAGGTCGAAAAATGGAAAAATTGACGGCGGCTGCAGCCAGAGAAAACTTTGAAAATCTGGTGAAATTAGTCACCGAAGAAAATAAAGTCTATCAGATAGAATCTGCTAAGGATTCTGCGGTACTCATATCATACAGAGAGTATGAAAGCTTACAGGAAACCGGAGAATTATTGTCAATTCCCGGTTTTAGAGAAAGCATTCAAAGATCCCTTCAACAGATAAAAAACAATGAAACCTACTCCCTAGATGAGGTGTTGGGAGACATCGATTGATGACGAACAGAATCTGATTTATATTCACCGTGCCAAGACTCATTATGGAGAATAACATAATGGTTAAGCTGAGAATCGCAATATTAGCTGAAGAAAAGTGCGATCGCTATTTGAGCATTGCGATGTATGGTTAAAAATAAAGCATAAATTTCTAGGACATGGTATCACCAACCGAAACTCATCAAATAAACACCGACTTAACCCTCCACAACTCCTCCCAAATCCCCTTAACAGTTCGCGCCCTCACCCTCACTCTCACCACACAAGACAACGAACTCATCGCCTGTCGCCTCACCTTTGAGGTAACACCACAACTTTACAACCGCATCGACACCGAAGCATTATTTAACCTTAAACCAGATGCGCGAAACCAGCTATCATCTGAAAAATTCCTCAGCGCAGGTGACATCACAATCGAAACCAGCCTGAAACCCGATTTATTACCACTCCTGTCTGAACACGCCGTCAAAATTGAGGAAGCTGCAAACTACATCCTAAATTTAAGCCAAGAACAACCCGATAACCAAATCCTGTTTACCGAAAGTTGGTTAGGTTTATCTGTGAAACAGCAACAAGAAGCAGGCGAAATCGGCATCGGCTATCGTACTCTTTGGTCTTATATTAGTCCAGAAAATCTCGCACAAACCAGCACGAATGGCGAAATAATTGCTGAAGGAATTGTTAACTTTTTTAAAGATTGGACTGAAGCGAATTTATCTACCAAAACGCAAAAATCTGCAGCCAAAATGCTGGAAGGAATCGATAAATTTTTGACAGAATTAGCTGATATTAATCCAGATGAAATAACACAAAAAATAGAGAGTAATTTGCCATTATCTGCTACAGATGGTAATATTTTTGAAGCAATAATCAATTTCTTCCAATCCGACGATTGGCCTTTTCGTCCAAATTACTGGACAGCCAGTTTTACAAATACCATTCCAAGGCGAAAATGGCAGATGGAATTGTTACGCTAGAGCTAGAAGTGAACAAAATCAATTCGTTTTTTACTCAATTTGTCCAGTCAACGCACCAGAAAATAAGCGGTTAGCTGTAGCAGAATTTATCACTAGAGCTAATTGTGGTATGATTGTTGGTAACTTTGAGCTAGATTTTACCGACGGCGAGATTAGCTACAAAACCAGTATTGATGTAGAAGGGGACAGACTGAGTTTTGCACTCATTCAAAGAGTGGTTTACGCTAACGTCACGATGATGGATGAATACCTGCCAGGGATGATGTCTGTAATCTATGGTAATGTATCTCCAGAAGAAGCGATCGCCCAAATCGAGGAATAGAGGCGCAAGGCCTTGCGCCCCTACTATTTCAGGGGTTGGGCGTGGGGTTCTGTGTCAAATTTTCATACTCGTTACATCCTGCTCATCCCCATGATATTCGGGAAGATCATTCGGTGCGCCACAAGCAGAAATATTACCAGAAAAATCCACATCCGCCTTCATTTCTGGATGTTGTTGCTTCAGTGCAGCGATTTGTTCGCGAGTCAGAATCTTGGACTCATCAAAGCCCAATTCTACTTCAGCGTGTAAGCCTTTATACTTAACTCGTTTGAGGTTGTAGAAGCGCTTATTCAGCGTGGTTAGGGCAAAAGCCTTTAAGCAGCCTAACAGATACTTACGCTTAAATGGGTCTTTTACAAACCAATACTCTAAAGTTTTACGTAAGTAAAAACGGGCGTAATTCCGCAGCACACCTTTGAGAACATCTTCCCGTTCCATTGCGTCTGGCTTCATGATTGGGGTGACGAAGTTGTATTGAGAATAATCGCGAACTTCGACGCGATCGCCTAATTCTTCAAACAACTCCGAAAATGGCCAAGGCGTAAACATATTCCAGTTTACCATGTCTGGTTTCCAATCCAAAGCCATGTGATAGGTTTGTTCAATTGTCTCTGGGGTTTCGTTTTCCAACCCCATGATAAATTGAGCTTCTGCCACCATACCATTTTGCTTTAACAGTTGAATCGCCCGTTTATTTTCTTCAATTGTCGTTTCTTTGCGGAACAAATTCAATTTTAATTGTGCGGCTGCTTCTGTCCCCAAGGACACATGAACTAATCCAGCTTTGCGATAAAGAGGTAATTCTTTCTCATCTCGCAAAATATCTGTAACTCGCGTATTAATTCCCCAATGAACACCCAAATTGCGTTCAATTAATTCATTACATAAAGCGATAAATTTGGGTTTGTTGATTGTCGGTTCTTCATCGGCTAAAATGAAAAAGCCTACCTTGTGTTTTTTCACCAAGATTTCAATTTCATCAACAAAACGCTTCGCACTACCAGAACGGTATTTGCGCCAGAATTTCCACTGAGAGCAAAAACGACAGGTGAAAGGACATCCTCTAGCATAATTAGGAACAGCAACCCGCACATTGAGAGGAGTGTAGATATATTTACTCCATTCCAACAGATCCCAATCTGGGGTGAGGGTATCTAAGATCAGCTATCGGCGGATTTGCTGGTGTAGCGATGACTTTACCATCTTCGAGGTAAGCAATGCCTAAAATATTTTGGCGATCGCTCTCTACAGTACCATTAGCGATCGCTTTGAGCAAATTCACCGTAATCTCTTCACCTTCGCCCCGAATAATGTAATCTACCCAAGGTGCTTCATTCAGAACTTCATTATACATATAGGTAGGATGAACCCCGCCCATAATTGTCGTCGCTTGGGGACAAACTTCCCTAACAATTTTCAGAGTTTTCTGAGATTGGTAAATCATCGGCGTAATCGCCGTAGCCAGCACCACATCTGGTTGATGTTTAGCAATAATATCCGCTAACACATCATCGGGAATATAATCCGTCATCGCATCAACAAAACGGATATTATTAAAACCAGCAGTTTTTAAGGCTCCACCAACATAGGGTACCCAACTAGGCGGCCAATTACCAGCAATTTCCGCACCACCAGAATGGTAGTTGGGTTGAATCATCATTATACGCATAATCTGTTTCCTGCTTGTTTAGAGATGACCGAGCCAATTTAAGATTTTGCATTTTCGATTAATTCCCCTCCACTTCCTTTTGTTGAGTCTTAGTGTCTTATTGGTAAAAAATGTCTTTTTAAAACCACCAAAACACAAAGAAACAACTCGTTTTTCACCCCACACTTTATCACTGGTTAAATCGCCTTAGAAAAAGCTGCGTGTTTTCGCACTCTGGTATGAGCATCAAAAATTGACGCAATATTTCTCACCAGTAATCTACCTGTTGGTGTCACCTCAATCCCATTTGGTAACAGTCGGATTAACCCATCTGATTCTAGCAATTGAAGCTCAGATAATTCTCTGCTAAAATATTCATGAAAATCTGTATCAAAAGCTATATGATATTTTTCTTCTACGTCATTAATGGACAATTGAAATTGACACATTAATTCCATAATTACCGCCCGACGTAAAATATCATCTCGATTCAGACTGACACCTTTTTCAATTGGCATCAATCCTGTATCAATTGCTTGGTAGTAATCTTTTAAGCGTTTATTATTTTGGACATAGACATCATGTAGCATACTAATTGAAGTGATACCAAAACCAAATAAATCAGATTCAGGTTTGGTTGTGTATCCCTGAAAGTTTCTGTGTAATTGTCCTGCTTGTTGGGCGATAGTCAATTCATCATTGGGTTTGGCAAAATGATCCATCCCAATGAATATATGCCCATTGGCGGTTAATTCTTCAATTGTCATCTGGAGAATATCTAATTTTTCTGCAGCTGGCGGAAGTGCTGACTGCGGAATCTTTTTTTGTATAGGTTTCATCCAGGGAATATAAGCAAAGTTAAAAACAGCAACTCTATCTGGATCGAGTTTGATTGTCTTGTAAATTGTGTCTTTAAAGGTTTGGAGATTTTGAAAAGGTAGCCCATAGATTAAATCAACATTAACACTCTCAAATCCTGCGTCCCGAATCCATTCCATGACATCAAAGAGCATAGATTCTGGTTGCACGCGATTAATCGCCGTTTGCACTTGCGTGTTAAAGTCTTGAATGCCAAAGCTAATCCGGTTAAAGCCCAAATTTTTCAAGAAAAAGATGTAATTTCTATCTACATATCTGGGGTTAATTTCAATGGAAACTTCCGCATCTTGAGCTAAGGTAAAATGCTGATTAATTAGATTCCATAAAAATTCTACCTGATGGAAATCTAAATAGTTAGGTGTCCCACCGCCCCAATGTAGTTGATGAACTTTGCGCTCTGGAGAAATTAGCGAAGAAAATTGCTGTATATGGCGATTGACATATTTTAAATATGGGTCTACAACTTCTTTTCTTTGAGTGATAATTGTATTACAACCACAAAAATAGCAAGCAGTTTCACAAAAAGGAATATGAAAATATAGAGAAATGGGCGTTTTTTTGTAATTACCCACTGCGATACCGGCTCTCAAATCTAACTCGCCAAAATTATCTTTTAACTCAGTTGCAGGAGGATAACTGGTATATCGAGGTAATGCTTGATCGTATTTTTTGAGTAACTCCGAGTTGAATTGGACTGTCTGCGTTGCCAGTTTCATGCTGCTGATTACCTTTAATTTGTTAATAGTTTTTTAGTGGCTATTCAGGGCTACCCTATTTAGCAGAAATGTTTCCTTTTTAGGTAGGGTATGGATTGAATTTTTCGAGCTTCCCACACTGAATTGTTGGAAATTTTTCATGAGTGCGGGTGAGAAAAGATTCCCGCACTAGAAAAAATTGCCAAAATCAATGATTTACCTAAATTTGACTATTGAATGTTTACTCGCTTGCAACGAGTTTTACTGAAGTGCTACCGGGGTGCGTTCAGTACTACCTGGGGTATCTTGGCGCGTAATCAAATCAAAAACATGATCACCAATCGCGGCTTTGACATCTGCTTCTAACTCATGAACAACATCCCGATTGAGTTGAAATGCATAATTTGCCTCAGCTACAATTTTTTCAGCCATCCCATCATCAATTGGTAGCGAATTCAAAGCATCACGATACTTAATTTTAAATGCTCTGATAGCTTCGACAGTAGGCAGTTGCTCAAATTCATGCAGTCCAGTTCCTTGATCTGGTGGTAAACTTAGTGCAGAACGGACAATTTTTTTCAAGCTTTGACCTCCAGAAAGGTCTCCCATATAGCGCACATAAGCATGGGCGATTAACAGTTTAGGTTCTGTCTTTGCTAATTCCTGAATACGCGCTACATAGATTTTACCAGATGCCAAAGGAAGTATTTGCTCTCGCCAATTTTCACCGTAATAAAACGCGAGGTCTTTTTCTAAATTAGCCTGGCGATTAAGTTCGGGAAAATAAATCAAACCGATGACAGAATCAGTACTATGATTCTGTAGTTCAGCTTCCAAAGCACTATAGACAAGATACAAGTTCGCTATCAGCTTGCGGAATGGCTCTTTTTCTACAATCCCTTTGAGGAAACATTTCATAAACGCTGTATTTTCAGCCGTTGTATGGGATTGTTTTGTTCCTTCCCGCAACTTGTTTGCTAAATCGCTACTCATACTCTCAACCTTGTTATTTAGTTTCTTACATAACTCTATGGCTATATAGTTACTATGATGAACTAAATTTTTCAAAACTTAACCTAAGCTGGAATGGGGAGTGGGGTGGAGTACCTATTGCCTATTGCCTAAACTTCATTCATGAATAGTACCATCGGGCATAATTGCTCCTTGTAAGTCAGCATTAGTCAAGATTGTGCCGGTCAGATCAGCCCCAGTGAGGTCAATTTTCAGGAGAATAGCGCCGCTAAAGTCAGCATAACTGAGGTCTGCTCCACGGAAGCTAGCTTCCCGAAGATCTGTAACAAAACCGTTCTGCCAGATTCCCGTACTCAAATTTGCTCGGCAGAGTTTGGCTCCATCTAGGTTGGCTTGGTTGAGGATAACTTGATTAAGTTTAGCATAGCTCAAATCGGCGCCAATTAAAACCGCTTTGCCGAGATCTGTTCGTTGATCTGAGGTTGGACGCAAATCAGCTTCAAATAGGATAGCCTGAGTGAGGTTCGCACCGCTCAGATTTGCCCCACACAAGCTGGCTTTACTCAAATTTGCCGCCTCTAAATTAGCTAGAATCAACTTAGCACCACTGAGGTCAGCCTCACGCAATACCGCCCGATACAAGTCTGCATCAGTGAGATCCGTTCCCCAGAGAATAGCCTCACTTAAATCTGTTTCCCGAAAGCTGGATTTACTGAAGTTAGTTCTACCTAGTCTTGCTTGTCGCAAATCTGCTTGGCAAAAATTGGCTCCACGCAGATTTAGGTTAATCAACTCTGCTTCTTGGAGGTTGACATTTTCAAAGTTTCTGTCTCCCTGAGCATATTGTTGCAAAATTTCATCAATAGACATATTAACTATATTTTGGATAACAATTCCCACACAAGAGTTTACCGGGGAAGCGGGGACTTATAAATAAGTTTGAGTGAATTTATATTTCGCTATGCTCAATTTTTGCGAAGGTCATTGTGAGGTACACAATGGCGGGCAAGATGCCCACCCCACAAGAGTTTTAGGATTAATATCTGTACCTCATTTACCGGGAATTTGCTGTAAGTTATTAGCTATTTCCGTTCTTGATAATCTTCAGAAGACATCGGATCTAACTCCCAACGAGTATCATCACGTGCTTCTAAAATGTCATTTGTACGCAGAACAGTCTGATCGTCTATTTCTATTCCCACCGCTTTTGCTAGATCCTCAGTCACACTTTGATCAGGAGTAGGCGCAGTACCACCAACAGCTTCATCTCCTACTGCGTCCGCATCTTCCCAATAAGCATCAACATCACCACCAGTTAGTTCGGGACTGGTTTGTGTATACTCACGCCTTTCTTCTCGTATATGATACCCACCAATATTGTACCCTGGCAGATCTTTTACACCCGTGCCATAAGATTCTGTAATTGCCTGCGGTAAATCATCAGATTTAATTTCGTTATTATCGTTTTTTTTGGTCATAATCTTAGCCATTTCTGCATTCTCACCATAACGCTTAACTGCCATCAGCTTGTATAGCTACAGATGTATGACTTTAGAGATAAAACAATCTATCACCTAGGAACGAAGTTAAGCTAGTTGTTCAAGCATATTCTGGTAAATATGAATTCATAGTTGCCGTTATTAGTTATGAGTAGAGAGTATTCAATTACTCGATAATTCAATTTTTACTCATAACTAATTTTTAAATTTCCGAAATTGACTGGAAACATCAATGACACAGAACAACAATCATTCTAGTAATAAGAAAGTTGCTATCCTCATTGAAAACGACGTTGAGGATGTTGAGTTTACAGTACCTTTAAATGGGCTAAAACAAGCAGGTATCGAGGTAGTTATCCTCGGTTCACGCATGAATGAAAAATATAAGGGTAAACATGGCAAAGTCACCATACAAGCCGATGCTACCATCACTGAAGCCATAGCTGCTGAATTTGATGCGGTAATAATTCCCGGTGGTATGGCTCCCGATAAAATGCGGCGCAACCCTAATACAGTGCGCTTTGTACAAGAAGCTGTACAACAAGGAAAATGGGTAGCTGCGGTTTGTCACGGATCACAAGTTTTGATTGAGGCTGACTTGCTCAAAGGTAAACAAGTTACTGGCTTCAGTGCTATCCGTAAAGACTTAATTAATGCGGGTGCAAATTATTTAGATGAGCCATTGGTAATTGATGGTAATTTAATTACATCGCGGGAACCAGGGGATTTAGCAATTTTTACTACGGCTATCCTCAGTCGTTTGGGTTATGGTGGTAAAGATGCTGCATTACCTAATGAATTGGATGCAAATGCTGAATGGTGGAAACTGGCTGATGCTTGGGGTGGCTCAACTAAAGGAGATATTGTCAAAGGTTTAAATACTGCTCTTGCTGGTGAGCGTTATTCGCTCGAAGCATTGGATAAGTACCTTGAAAAAGAGTCAGATACAGGCACAAAATCTCTGTTTCAAGAGTTGATTACTGATAAACAGCGTCACATTGAAAAGCTGGAAACTTATCTTCATAAGCTGGGAGAAAAACCCTCGTTAGCAGCAAATATCGCTGAACAGTATGCTAAAGTAAAAACAGCACTCACTGGCAGTGATGACATATATCAAATACGCTGTGCTTTGGGAGATTTACAAACCGGTATTGGCGATATTGGTAATTTGTGTGCATCGTACACTGACCCAGTAGCAACTGCTATTTTCAAAGAAATTTATCACGATTTGTTGAAATCCGAACAGCGATTAGTGGATCTGTATCGGGCGCGGATAGCTACGCAAGTTAAGCCGCCTAAACCAACTACAGGGGTGGCGATAACGAAGTAAGGTGATTTTATTAACCGCAGAGGCGCAGAGAACACAGAGAGAGAAAGTTCAGCGTCTTGCACCTCAGTGCTTATTGTACTGTAATTGGGAGAGAAAAAAGTCACTGGGATAGAAGTGAATTTTTTTGGGCTATTCCCTATTTAGGTTGCATGATTAATTGTCGAATCTTTCAACAGAAAACAGACAACTGTATTACAGTTGTCATCAAACCTTTAAATAACTAGAGGATTTTTATGAAACGCACACTTTCTTGGCTACAAAATCAGTTTATACGCCAGATTAGCACCATTTTGATTTTAGGTTTTGTGTTTTTCTCATTTCCGGCTTTTAGCTATAGTAATTCCATGCTGGTGGCGAAAGCTGATACTGTGAAAACTCCAGAGGGGATTTATTACAAAGGTACTCCTGATGAGGAAAAATTTGGCAATGAAGGACAGCTAGAAAATGCCCAAAGAAAACTTAAAGAAGCTGGCGATAATGTCCGAAAAAAACTTAATTTAGATGAAAAAACTCCAGAAGCTACAAAAGAGTTTTTAGAGTCAGTGAAAAACAAAGTTGAAAAAACAGTTGAGCCAATTACGGGTAATAGACGCGGATATTACCAATAATATGTCCCTAAAAAATAAGAGACCATGATATTAGGAGATAAGGTTATTTATTGAAATGAAATCGCCTTTTGGGGATGCGTCCCTATCCGACAGTTTGCTGTCCAAAGGTTAATCACCTGCGATCGCATCCCTGAACTCCTACAAATGGCTAAAGATTAGGGTAAAACGGAAGTCCTTAACTTCGGGAGCATCCCAAATGTGTAAATTTATTTTTTTGTAGTGCGGGCTTCTAGCCCGCTTCCTGGACATTAGGGAGCAAGATGCTCCCACTACAAATTTTATTTTGGCAAAATTGGGATGCTCCCTTAACTTCCCCACCCCATTTACCCTTAGGGTTTGGGGTGGGGTTATTACTCTGGAACTCCATCCACCTGCAGTAAATCTAACCCCCGGACAAATATGTCATCAATCGGCAACATTTCGCCATCAGTAGTCATAAATTTATGGTCTTTCGTCGCCCGAATCACTGAACCATTTTCCAAACAATATTCAAATACTTCCTGTTGACCACGATTATGCCACTGTGCTATCGGTTGACTATAAATATTCCCATGTTCATCAATACTATATATACTGCATTCAATACCTTTTTCGACAATTTCGCCAATGGGAAGTACGCCATATTCGACGGTGACAACTTCTGTGTCGTAGCTTAAGCAATATTCGGCGAATTTCAACATATCCTTAAATAATTGCTCGGCTACTTGCTTTTTTACGCCGTTTTTTGTCGAGCCATCGATAAATTTTTCCTGTTGCTTCTCCATCTCTGCAACTTTCTTTTTACCCATTGCGCGACGCAGCAAGTCGGCTTGTCCTAAAGAATATCCGGCCATATCTTGAGCAATTTTCATGATTTGCTCTTGATAGACCATGATGCCATAGGTTTCATTTAATATTGGTTGGAGTATCTCGCTTTCATAGTCAATATTCTCTCGTCCATGTTTGCGGTTAATAAATTTAGGAATCAATCCTGCATCTAATGGGCCTGGTCGATACAGTGCTAAAATTGAAGAAATATCTTCAATATTTGAAGGCTTCAAATCTCGGACTATCTGTTTCATTCCCGATGATTCTAATTGAAATATCCCTTCTAAATCGCCTGCTTCTAAAAGTTCATAGGATTTTTTTACGTCTTTTGGTAAAACGGTATGTTCACCTTTGGCTAAAATTTTCTGTGCTTTTCTTTCTTGTCCGGTAATCTCATCGGGATCTAGACGATAGCCTTTGTTTTGCTCAATTAAATCTATAGTGTTTTGAATTAAGGTGAGGTTCCGTAAACCGAGAAAGTCCATTTTTAACAATCCCAGTGATTCTAGATCTTCCATAAAATACTGGGTAATTACTGAACCATCATTATTTTTTTGTAGGGGGACAAGTTCATCTAAAGGTTCGGCAGAAATTACTACCCCTGCTGCGTGGACGCCAAAAGTTTTGTTAGTCCCTTCAATTCGCATCGCCATATCAAGCCAACGGCGGACATTGGGATCTTTGTCATATTTTTCTTTAAACTCTGGTTCAGGAGTTGCATCAGAAATCATCACCTTTAATTTGGTGGGTTTACCCCGCACTACAGGAATTAATTTCGCCATTTTGTCAGCTTCGCCGTAGGGAATATCTAATACTCTGGCGACATCTTTTAACACAGCTTTGGAGGTGAGGCGGTTAAAGGTAATAATTTGGGCTACTCGATCTACACCATATTTTTCAGTTACGTATTCAATTACTTTATCCCGTTGATCAATGCAGAAATCTGTATCAATATCCGGCATAGATTTCCGTTCTGGGTTGAGAAATCGCTCGAATAATAGCCCATGATGCACAGGATCAATGTTGGTGATTTTCATGGCATAAGCTACTAAAGAACCTGCCGCAGAACCGCGTCCTGGACCTACGGGGATGTTATTATCTCTAGCAAATTTGATGTAATCCCATACAACTAAGAAATAGGTAGAAAAACCCATTTTTTGAATCATTTTTAATTCGTATTCCAGTCTTTCTTTATAGACTGGATCAACTTCATTTCGGGATTTGCGATTTAACCGATCTAACAGTCCTTGCCAAGCTATTTCTTCGGCGTAGGTGTCTGGTGTATGCCCAGAGGGAATCGTTGGGGTGGGTATTTGCGGCTCACCCATAATATTGTAAGGCTCGACTTTATCAGCAACTTCTTCAGTCGTAGCTATGGCTTCGGCAATAACATCATCAGTTAAATGGTCACGAAATAACTGCTTCATTTCTGCTGCCGATTTCAGATATTCAGTGCCACTATAACGCATTCGTTTATCTTCACTAATTAGCTTGCCAGTTTGAATACATAGCAAAGCATCGTGTGCTTCTACATCAAAACAAGAAATGTAATGAGAATCATTAGTGGCGACAAATTTAATGCCTAGTTCACGGGCAATTTTAATAATTTCTACGTTGACAATTCGGTCTTCTTGGGAGCCGTGGTCTTGTATTTCTAAATAAAAGTCTTCGCCAAAAACATCTTTATACCACTTGGCAACTTTCCGGGCAGCATCTGGTCTATTACTGAGAATTGCTTGGGGAATTTCGCCACCTAAACAAGCGCTGGTGACGATTAAGCCTTCATGATATTCTTTGAGTAAATCTTTATTAATACAAGGACGAGAAAAAATACCTTTACCTTGTACACCTTTGAGGTGAGAAATTGTAGTTAACTTGACTAAATTTTTGTAACCTTTAGTATTTTTAGCTAAAACAACTTGATGATATTTGGGACGATGACGTTCTTGTTTTTCAAGATCGCCGTTAAGAATATACATTTCGTTGCCAATTATCGGCTTGATGTTCTGACTGCGGCAGATTTTAATCAGTTCTACCGCACCATACATCACACCATGATCCGTCAGGGCGATCGCTTTCATCCCCAATGCGATCGCTTGATCCACCAATTCTGGCAACTGACTGGCGCCATCGAGTAGGCTGTAATCACTATGAATATGTAAAGGAACAAAGGACATATAAATCTCTCTCTATAAACTCTGTCAATTGTAGTCAGGACTTTAGTCCTGGACTTTTACGCACTAGGCAAAGCAACGGGATCTTACAGTAACGCAGTTTGCGAAATTTTGAATCCCAAATGTGAAATATTATTAGTCAAATCAGTTACCCAGTATCTCCCTATGAGCCAACCAGAGAGTACAACTTCACCCCAAACTAAAGCTAGCCATTGGTTTGAGCGTATTCCGTTCACTTTAAGAATTGTCATCGCCCTAGTGCTAGCAATTACCTTAGGAATTGCCCTGGGAGCGGGGAATCCTAGCCCAAGCAACGCCGCTTTTATTAACAACCTATCCATTCCCTCAGAATTGGTGCTGAAGGCTCTGGGAACCCTGGCTACACCCCTGATTCTCATGGCAGTGTTACATACCTTCATGACTACGGAGATTCCTGGTACTGCTGGGCGACGGTTAGCACTGATCCTGTTAACGAATACCACAGTAGCTATTTTGATTGGACTTTTAGTCGCGAACATTCTACAACCTGGGACTTGGAGTCATGTTTCCCTCTCAGCAGGTACAGTCAGTAAATCACAAAGTTTCGACCCCTGGGGACTACTTAAAGGTGCTGTGCCAGATGCTATCCTGAAGCCCTTAGTTGATAATAATGTCATCCAACTGATTGTAATTGCCTTGAGTTTCGGTATCGTCCTGCGAGCATTAAAATCAGAACAAATCGCCCAAGGTAAGAGCGGATATAAGTCGATTGAAGATGTCATCGCAATTTTATTTGAGGCGGTGATTAGCATCCTCAACTGGGTAATTGCCTTAGTCCCCTTGGCAGTTTTTGGCGTTGTCGCTAAAATAATTTCTCAAAAGGGGTTTGCACCATTTCAAAGTTTAGGTGCGTTCATTTTAGCAGTGCTGTTAGGGTTGTTTTTGCAAGCTTGTTACTATCTCACCAGAGTTAAATTAGGTTCTTGGGTAAAGCCCCAAAATTTTATATCTGGCGGTGCAGATGCTTTGTTAACAGCGTTCTCTACTGCTTCCTCAACAGTAGCAATGCCCATCACATTTGAAACTTTGCAGACAAAAATCGGTTTAAGGGAATCTTCCGCTTCTTTAGGGGCGTTAGTCGGTACAAATTTCAATAATGATGGCACCGCCCTCTATGAAGCGATGTCTGCGTTGTTTATCTCCCAAGTTTTAGGGCTACATTTGAATTTGGTACAGCAGTTAGTTGTCATCCTCACTTCTATTTTTGCATCAGTGGGCGCCGCAGGTATTCCAGAGGCGGGACTGGTGACGATGACTTTGGTATTTAGTTCTGTTGGCTTACCCAAGGAGTACATTGCTTTGTTGCTGACTGTAGATTGGTTTTTGGATCGCTGTCGGACTGCTATTAATGTTATGGGAGATATGACTGTGAGTGCTTTACTTGATGGTAAAAAGCCCCGTTCTGTGGATGAGGGTTAGTTAGTAAGATCGGGCTTTGTTGAGTGGAAATAGGAATTTATTGGGCTACGCCCCGCTACGCTAAAACGCTCCAGGGGACTTCCAAATAAAAAAACATCCAACTTTTCCTGTGGGGTGGGCGTCTCGCCCGCCTGTGTCCAAAGGCTGGATGTCCGCCCCACAAGATGGAATAATTTATTTCTTGGTAATCCCCAGACGCAGCACTTCGGCTACGCTCAGTGACAGGCGCAGAGAGAGTTTTTTGAGGCTGTCTCTGCGCCTGGGGCGTGTGAGCAATTATTCTGTGATGCAATGCCTAAATATCTAATGTTGTTGCGGTCCTTTGGCGTCACATTGTTTAGTCCAGCACTTTTCTAGAAGTTGAATTCGCCAAATATTAGCAAAGCGCCGAGGATTCAATATTAATTCAGTCTCTTGACTAAATAAGGGTTGTTTGAGATACTGCCAAAGAGGAAATTGAATTTTCTTGTGTTTTGGAGTCATGGGAAAAACAAATTATTATAAAACCGTTTTGGCAGTAATTAGCTGTTCCATATTTAGTTTGCATATTAAATATACAAATTAGATCTGTTTTCGCTGATAAGTTCTGCCCGATACTGAATATATATTTAAATATTGCTCTATTTATATTCAGTTGTCTTGGTTAAAATTACGGAATCTCACGAAAAATTATTTTCCTAGGTGTCGAAAATTATTACAGCAATTGTATTTAGACTATACAAGTTTTCTGTATTTATTCGTTTGCGTGAGATTTTCGACAAAATCTCACACAACTGTTCTGTAGTCAGGACTTTAGCCCTGACTACGAAAGACAGCAAATTTTGTTTGGTCTAATAATGAGTACCAGTCTTGCGATGGTTAATGGCTGTTACCGCATCAGGCTTAAGTAATTTCCCGTTGTCAACAGTTGCATACACAACCCAATGATCGCCACATTCTAAACGTTGACTCACTACACATTCTAAGTAGGCGATCGCATCTGTGAGAATTGTGCAACCGTTATCGGCTACTGTTGTCGAGAAGCTCGCAAATCTATCTTCTCCTGGGGCAAAGGATTTGCGAAAATGCTTGGTATAATCTATATGATTGCCTTCTTCGAGGATATTTAGCGCAAATTTACCACCGGGATATAATAGGGATTCTATCGCCCGTTCTTTGGCGATCGCAATTGTTAATCCAGGTGGATTGAAGGTAGCTTGTGATACCCAAGCGCCGAGCATCCCGGTAGAAACTTCTCCCAGCTTGGCTGTAATCACGCAAATTGAACCAACAATTCGCCCAACGGCTTGTTCGACAGGGGTAGCAGCTTGTTGCGGTACGCGCACTTTTTTCGCCTTTTTCAATGCTTGTGCAAAGTCTGTGCCGAGTTCTTCACAAAATTTCAGAGTCACAGCGTCTGGTTTAAATTTGACTTTTAAGGTCTCAAAGCCAAATTTATACCCAGCATCCCGGAGTTTACCTTCAATTAAGTCAAAGGCTTCCCCACTCCAACCATAGGAACCAAATACTCCAACGGGTTTACTGTTGTCGCCAACGGTTAATACAATCCCTAAAGCGGTATGAATGGGGGTGGGTGCATGACCCCCAATGGTGGGTGAACCAATGATAAAACCATCGCACTGTTCTACAGTGGTGCGGATTTCATCAGGAGGTGCAAATTCACAGTTAATCGATTTGACTGCTACTCCACCTTTGGTCAATCCCAGAGCGATCGCCTGTGCTAAAGTGGCTGTATTTCCATAAGCTGAGGCGTACAATAAAGCAACGGAAATTTCTCTAGTTCTTTGAGCATGGCTCCATTCAGCATAACTCTTGGTGAGTTCGATTAAACTGGTACGTACCAACGGTCCATGACCAACTGCATACATTCTCACCTGCAAATCAGAAATTTTCTCTAAAGCAGCTTCTACATGCAGTGCATTCGGCGCCATTAAGCAATTATAGTAATAGCGCTGGTCATCCTTAAATGTTTCCCAGTTATCATCAAACACTTCATCACCACAGATATGAGCGCCAAATAGCTTATCTGTGTAGAGAATTTGCGTTTTTTGGTCGTAGCTACAAAGTCCTTCTGGCCAACGGGGACTGGGAGTTGGGAAGAATTTTAACACATGACCTTGACCTAAATCTAGAGTTTCTTTCCCCCGCATCACCAAAATATTGAGATTGTCTTCGGGGAAAGTATTCCGCAAATTAGCCGAACCAGGAAGAGAAGTGACAAAGGTAATCTGCGGTGCTAATTCTAAAAGAGCTTTATAAGTTGTCACTCGGTTGGGATTAAAATGACCTAAAATTACATAATCCAACCGTTTGACATCTAAAGTATTTTGTAACGCCTCTAGATAAATTTCGGTGAAACTTTCCGCCGGTGGGTCAATAATTGCGATTTTATCCCCTTCAATTAAATAGCAATTAGAGGTTGTACCTCTTTCTAATGCGTATTCAATTTCAAACCTTAGGCGTGACCAACTACGCGCTCTCAAGACTTTAGTATTTGTAGCAATGGGTACAACTTGTACGTCACGGGGTTTGGAATTGCTCATAGTTTTCTGGTAAAGCTTGGACAACGGCGATGGGGGAGGTGGGGAGGTGGGGAGATGGGGGAGATAAGGGAGATAAGGGAGGTGGGGAGGTGGGGAAGTAGTGAACAATTATTATTTCCGCCATCACCCCATCCCCTCATCCCCCTCCTCTTTAGTAGTAATTCCCTACTTTGCGATGACGAACCGCTGTGAGTCCATCAGCTTTGGAAACACGTCCTTCTTGGACGGTGCAGTATAATATCCAGTGGTCGCTACATTCGATGCTACTTTTGACTTCACATTCCATGTAGGCTAAAGCCTCTGTCAAAATTGGCGAACCATTTTTCGCTGTTTGGGTTTTAACACCAGCAAATCTGTCACCACCAGGAGGTAAGCGTTTGAGGAATTGCTTTTTCAGTTCCTGATAGTTACCTTCTTCTAGGACATTGAGAACGAAGCGATCGCCTATTTGCATTAAAGTATCAATGGCGCGGTCTTTAGCAACGGCAATGGTGAATCCTAAGGGTTGCAAACTCGCTTGACTTACCCACGATGCCAGCATTGCACTGCTAACATCACCTTTTTTGGTGGTGACAATGTATAAGCCGCTGCTAATTCGACCCAAGGCTTTTTCCATGTTCACATCAAGGGACTTGATTTGCTTGATGTTGCGTTCGCGCATCAGCATTTGTCCCAAATCTATTCCCGCTTCCCCACATAACTGATATGTGGCGTCGCTTGGTGCTGCTTTAATCCGAATTGCTGGGAAGGCTTCTTTTACTCCCAGATCGATAAATTTTCTGCGGATGGTATCTATCGGTTCGTCATCACCGCCATAACATTCAAATAAGCCCACAAATTGCTTGTTTTTGGCGACAGATAGCAGGGAACTGATACCTGCTTGTGCTGCAACAGCTGTAGTTGGCGGCATACCAATTACAATACCAGCTGCTCTACCTGCTAGTTCTTGGATTTCTTGAAGTTCAGCGGAACTGAGATCGATCATTTCGATTCCCACTCCAGTTTTCTGAATTCCTTCCCCAATCGCCTGAACTAGTTGATCACCAAATCCATATTCGGCAACATAAAACAAGCCGACAACGGTTTCTGCTTTGGCTTGTCTTTGGCTCCAACTTTGGTAACACTGTGTCAGAATGTCGAGATGATGGTAAAGTAATGGCCCGTGACCATTGGCAATTATTTTAATTTTCCCCAAATCGCCCATGCGCTTCATCGCATTCAGCAAAGAGCGAGCATTTGGACCCATCAAACAATCGTAATAAAATCTAAAATCAGCTTCAATCGCTTCTAAATCTTCATCAAAAGTGCGATCATCACAGAAGTGCATCCCAAACGCATCGCAGGTGTAGAGAATTTGGGTTTTCCGGTCAAAGCTGAAGATTGTATCAGGCCAATGCAAGTTAGGCGCACTCACGAATTCCATTTCGTGTCCTTTGCCTATATCTATGCGATCGCCACTTTTCACAATCCGCTTAGAAAATGGATCGTGTACCAAGCCTTCTAAAAACTGCAGGGCAATTTTTGAGGCTAAAACAGTCGCTCTAGGTGCTAACTGCAATACATCCTCAACCAAACCGCTATGGTCTGGTTCTGTATGGCTGACAATTATGTAATCAATCGCCTTGGGATTAACCAGGCTTTTCAGGGTTTCTAAATACAGATGACGAAACTTCTGGTGAGAAGTATCTATCAAAACTGTCAAATCACCTTGAATTAGATATGAATTGTACGTTGTTCCATTTTGCAATCCGAATTCGATATCAAAGCGATCGCGATCCCAATCAAGAGAGCGAATCGCCGTTGTATTCGGGGCAATTTCTACAGTTTGTATAGTTAGCCGATGCTGAACGTTCTCTGCCTGGGCGTTGCTGGTCGTAGACATCGATACCATTATTCGTCTCCGAACGCAAATAAACAGTATTGTTTTTCTGCCCTTATTGTGCCTATATTTCTTTTTTTAAGTTGTAATCAATTTTCTGTTTTCTCAAAATTCAACTTGTATCAATTATTGCTGTTTTTTCTCTGATTTTATGATTAAAAAAAATCCTGATAAATTAAATCTGTCTAAAGTATTAGCTTTTAAATATTAATGTTTCTTGGCATAATTTAAAATCCCTCCAGTATCATACATATCTTATTTTTTTTGACAATCATTTCGTAACAAAAAGCATAAATAACCGGTATGGGGCATTGGGGCATGGGGCAATTCAATTTTGGATTTTGGATTTGCAATTTTGGATTCGACTTCAATCTAAAATCTAAAATTCCTAGGGCATTGGGGAGAGTAGTAGTTGACAAACGCATTACTTGTTTGATATAGTATTTTTATAATAGGAATATAGTGCGCCCATATATATAAGAGTATATAAAGGCTAATTCAAAATTAAACGCTAAATTGAAATAAGGGATTACCAACAAATAAATTATCCACTCTTGTGGGGTGGACATCTTGTCCGCCCCTAACCAAAGGCGGGCGAGACGCCCACCCCACAAGAAAAGTTGTATATTTTTTTATTTGCAAGTCCCTAATCCGAGTGCAGGCAGAAGCACTAAAGTGCTGACTACAAAAGAAGAAAGTATGGTATTTAAATATAATCCTCGAACCTGCTTACCCTCATCTGAGGAACTACCAGACTCTGACGACACTCCTGTGGATAACGAATTACAAGATTTGATTCCCGGTTTACTCAAAGCAATATTAGCTTTTGTCTGGGCAGATCGGATGGATTGGTTTTTTGGCGTTGATATGGGGATTTATTATGACCCAGAAATCCCAGCTATAGTCCCAGATGGATTTTTGAGTTTGGGAGTAGAACGATTTTATGATGAAAATCTCCGCCCCAGTTATGTATTGTGGGAAGAAGAGAAACTACCAATATTCGTCCTAGAAGTTGTATCGTCAAACTATCGCGGTGAATATTCCACGAAAAAAAGCAAGTATGCGGACTTGGGGATTCTATATTATATCGTCTATAATCCCACACGCCGCCGCAAACCACATCTAGAAGTTTACCAACTTGTCAATGGCGAGTATCAACCCCTAGAAGGAAACCCCGTTTGGCTGGGTGAAATTGGTTTGGGAATTGGGATAGAACGGGGAACATATCAAGGCATTACGCGGGAGTGGGTGTATTGGTACAATCAACAAGGGGAACGGTTATTAACCCCAGAAGAACAAGCAAAACAAGCACAGCAACGCGCTTTCTTATTGGCTGAAAAATTGCGATCGCTTGGTGTTGACCCTGATTCTATTGTTTAATTTGTAGTCAGGACTTTAGTCCTTGATTCCAGAACTAAAGTCCTCTTTGTGCTAGCGAAGCATCTCCTAGTCTATCCCTGCGCTAGCTAGTGCTTAAGTTGCGATATAGACTATAGCTGTTCTCAGTTGGATGCAATACAAAATTATATCGTCGCATGTAGGGGCACGGCACTGCCGTGCCCTTACGAGTGTATTGAACTCAACCGATAACTGCTATATGTTGTCTTGTCAGATACACTGAGTAGCCGTTATCCTTAAATGGATTAGGTTTGTGGGGGTCATTTTGAGTATACTGGCTGGACGCTACGAAATTACTCAGACATTAGGCGGTGGGGGATTTGCAATTACTTTCCTCGCACGGGATATTCTCCAACCTAGTAAACCTTTGTGTGTCGTCAAACAACTGCGTTCTAACCAGTCAGAACCCCGCGTTATTGAATTCTTTGAAAAAGAAGCTGCTATTCTGGAAAGGCTCGGTAAACATCCGCAAATTCCCCAATTACTCGCACACTTTAGCGAAAACCAAAATCTTTATATTGTTCAAGAGTATATTCAAGGACAAGACCTGAGTCAAGAAATTGTTCCTGAGAAACCGCTGAGTGAGGGTTATGCAACTAAATTATTGCAAGATGTTTTAGCAGTTTTGTCTTTTGTACACAGTCAAGGAGTAATTCACCGCGACATCAAACCCCAAAATCTCATGCGCCGCCATCAGGATGGTAAAATTTTCTTGATTGACTTTGGAGCGGTGAAGGAACTAAGCACTTTGATGGTGAATACTCAAGGTGAAGTCAATTCCAGTGTTGTCATTGGGACGGCCTGGATATATGCCTAATGAACAAAAAAATGGTAAACCTTGTTTAGGTAGTGATGTCTATGCTGTGGGGATGACGGTAATTCAAGCTTTGACTGGCGTTTTACCTTTTGATTTGGAAGAAGAACCATTAACTGGTGAAATTATCTGGCGCAACCAAGCACAGGTGAGCGATCATTTGGCGGAAGTGTTAACTAAAATGGTGCGCCGTCACTACAGTTTGCGGTATGCTACAGCCAAAGAAGCACTGCAAGCCTTCACCCCAGCGCCGATAGCGCCCACAGTTGTGGTTAATCCTGCCAAACAAGTATACCTGCAAGAAGCCAAAACTCGCGCAGAACAAGGACAGGGGAATTTTTCGGTCTTTGCTTTAAAAATATTGGAATCTAAGCGGGTGGATTTGGGGTTATCTCCAGATGAAGCCAGGGAAATTCAGGAACAAGTTCTTAAATCCTATCGGGAGTATGAGCGGAAGTTACAGGAATATGAACAAGCGTTGATTGACGCGGTTAAGCAACAATATCCCTTTAACCAAGCGACGCAAAAGGATTTACAAGACTATCAGCAATATTTAGGATTACGCGATGAGGATATCGCGACGATAAAACAACGGGTTTTTCCCCAACAACCACAGCCAAAGCCATCACCGACACCGGTTTCCCCTGCAAAATCGACTCCCGGTATTCAAACTCAGCCTTTTGAATTTGAAACCGCTACCGTAACAGTCAAAAGCGCAGGAATTTTAGGGATAGGAAAAAACTGCGAAATTCACCGCAGTCGCGGACGCGCTGAGTATTTCAGGGAAAACCTCGGTAATGGTGTTATGCTCGATATGGTGGCAATTCCCGGCGGTAAATTTCTCATGGGTTCCCCAGAGAATGAGGAAGGACGAAGTAGTAATGAAAGTCCCAAGCACAGCGTCACCATTAAACCCTTTTTCATGGGGAAATTTCCCGTCACCCAAGCTCAATGGCAAGCCGTTGCCGCTTTTGGTAAAATAAATATTGATTTAAATCCCAATCCATCCAATTTTAAAGGTGCGAATCGTCCTGTTGAAAAAGTTTCTTGGGATGATGCAGTTGAGTTTTGCGCTCGATTATCGAAAAAGACTGGAAAAATCTATCGCTTACCGAGTGAAGCGGAATGGGAATACGCCTGTCGTGGGGGAACGACGACTCCGTTTTATTTCGGGGAAACCATTACAAAAGATTTAGCGACTTACGGATGGGTTTTCGGAACAGCCGATGTCGGAAAATTTCCTGCCAACCCCTTTGGTTTATTTGATATGCATGGTAGTATATGCGAATGGTGCGAAGATGTATATAATGAGAATTACCAGGACGCACCAAGAGATGGAAGTGCGTGGTTAACTGGTAGAAATAATTACAAAAAGCTGCTGCGTGGCGGTTCGTGGCACGACGACGCCTGGAACTGTCGCTGTGCCGTTCGCGATTGGAACGCGCACGCGGATCGTAGCAGCCATGTGGGTTTTCGCGTTGTGGCTGTCGCGGTGGCGTGAGGATTCCTTACCCTTTGCCCTTTATCACTTTTTCCCTCTGCCCTTCTTAACCCTCTCGCGCTCTGCGCGATAAATTTTTTCAGCTTTCGGATTAGTTATTTAATAACTTTACCAGATAATTGCAACTTGAGCAAGTGGTAGATAGCAATTTTCAATCACGTGTGAGCCACAAAGCAATATCTGTAGGCTAGAGAATGACAATTAGTCCCCAAACATCCTCTTAGGCGCTTCGCCTACCCTGCGGGAACTACTCCGTCGAAGGCGTGAGACAAATTCAGATTTTCAATCGGCAATGCTGTGAAAAATCAGACCAAATAGATAAATGTTTGCGAGCCGCAACAGATAAAGCAGTCTTTATGAAAAGCATAACAAAATTCACTGAATTATTTTTCTGATGGCTGATTTATGTATATTTACTTAAGTATTTTGACTAATAATTCATCAAAATTTAGCTAATTCATTGAATATCTGGCTCCAAGATGAGGATTATCAAATAACAGCCCTATCACAAATCACGAACTGCATACAATGGGAAAACAGGATATTTTACTTAAGTAAACTGATTCAGTATTTTATGGGAGATAACTTTTGGGAAATTCTGCAAATATTTCGGTTTTTACGGAAGCATAAAATTTTCACATAATTTTCAATATTTAATATCAGTAAAAATTTTGTCCTCTAATTTACCAATTTGTGATAAACATTTCTTGTCGAAACTCACTTAAGTGACGAATATCGGTAAATTACAGGAAAAATTTGATGTATCTGTAAAATATTCAGTATATTTACTGTTTCAAAAAAAATATATAAAAGCAGAAAGTAGGAATCAGAAATGAATGTTCTAGTTACTGTACTCGATGTAAATTATTAAGAGGAAATTAAAATTGGCAAGAACTTCTAAAATTAGAGATACAACAATTGAAGATTGGGCAATAACGCTTAACCAAAAATACTGAATTTCAGTATTAATTAAGTAAGAGCAGTAAGTTAAACATGAGTAATATCCTTGAAGTTGATATAGGGTAAAAAGCAAAGCAATGAATATTTCAATTCTGGTCTTCGGAAGTAATCAATTTCTCAAAACACTTCCAGATCAGATCCGTTATGAAACCGCTTTTAGCGTAGAGATTATCACCAATGTTGATCAGGCAATAGCGCATATTAAAATTACGCAGCCTGAGATAATAGTTGTACAAGCTAGCCTTGATGGCAGTATGGAATTGTGCCGTTGGTTAAAAGATCAGGCGAATCTATCCTGGATATATTGTATTCTCTTGGAAGATCGCGATCAGCAACTCACAGAGAGACGTAAAAATGGATGGGATTGGGACTTGGAAATGACTTCCACCGCCTTAAAGCAAGGGGCTGATGCTTATATTTGGCAGTTTCCTGAGGTACAAACAGACTGTAATTTACCAGAGATGACTGCTAACCATCGCCTAATACTCGCGCAATTGACAGTTGGTTTGCGGAAAGCACAAAAATACCGTGATTTGATGAGGAGGAATGATTTGTTATCAGCGATTGCGTTGGCTGATTCGTTGACAGAAATGAATAATCGCCGGGCTTTAGAGTGGGATTTACCTAGACAAATTCAGAAAGCACGTGATCAACTATGTCCCTTGAGTTTGATTATTTTAGATGTCGATTATTTCAAAAAAGTGAATGATACCTATGGACATTTAGTTGGTGATCGTCTTTTGCAGTTATTATCTATCCGCTTGCGGAACAATTTGCGCTATCAAGACACAGCCTTTCGCTATGGTGGTGAAGAATTCGTAATTCTTTTAGGTAATACAACTAGCGAGGAAGCCTTGATTGTGGCGCGTCGGCTCAATCTACTAGTCAGCGAGCAACCATTTGCCATCAACAACCAACATAATATTAATATGACCATTAGTTTAGGAACTTCCTCTCTGCAAACAGAAGACGATGCCAATGGAATGAGTCTGCTAAATCGTGCCGATCAATGTCTGTTACAAGCGAAAGCTGCTGGACGTAATCAGGTTATTAGCTCAGATCACCTACCCAATGTTTTACATCTCAAAGCAGCATCTTCATAAAAGTGCTGAGTGGAGACTGGGGACTAAGAATGAGTATTTTTTTACTTTTTACTCAGCACGGGCTAAACACCCCGTTAACAGCACTCCTAACCCTTAATTGCACTCTGACAATCTGTCACCGAGGCGCGTTCTTGCATAGCTTTAACTAAGGCTTCGTAACTAGACCAATTTTCTTGGAGTAGGGTTTTGGCTTGGAGCGTATAAAACCGCTGTTTTTGCTGACAAATAGACTCAGAAAACCCCAAATTTGTCAATACTCCAGCTAGCTTACGTTGATCATCAGATCCACCTTCAGTATTGTGAAAAACGAGATTTTCAGCAGCGATACCCGCCATCCAAATAGTACAATAGCGATCGAGGATTTGGGCGCTAATTTTACCCATCTGTAATTGAGGTGCTAATTCTTCATCATTCAAGGTAACGCCACCTTGTCCTAGTTGTCCTTGTTTCCAGGCTTCCCAGGCGCTGAGGGTGTAACCAGTGACGGGAATACCCAACAGATAAGCAACCAAGAAATGGCCAGCTTCGTGGTGAACAATGCGATCGCGGTATTTTGGAGAAAAACCAGCAATCCAATCTAAAAATAGAATCCCACCCTTTCCTTGCAAACGGAAACTGTCGAACGTAGCGATTCCTAAGATGGTGAAGGTAGCAAGTGCTGGTACTGTGGGTGATAGGTGGATTAATGGACCAAGCAGGGTAGACAGGGTAATGAGAAATATAGATATCGCAGTTAAATTTAGGGCTGTCTGGCTCATTGAGATTTTTTTAAACCCAACTTAATATTTCTTTATTATCGCATTTTGGGAGCAGAGGTTGAGGGAATGCGTTACTACGAATAATTGGGGCATTGGGCATTGGGCATGGGGCATAGGGCATAGGTGACTCTTCCCCATGCCCCATCCCCTAGGAATTTTAGATTTTAGATTTTAGATTTTAGATTTTAGATTGAAGTCAAATCCAAAATTGCAAATCCAAAACTTGTACTGAGCGTCTCGTAAAGCCTGCGGCATAGCTACGCTTAAGGCGCAGCCTAAGAAGAGAAGTATCCAAAATTGAATTGCCCCATACCCCATGCCCCATGCCCCATAAGTTATTTACCTTTCGTAATATAGTTCTGTTTCATCCCAGCGACTTATTTATCTTGTAATTATGGTATTTTCCATAAATAGAAAATTTACCAGTGCCTGACACTCAAAATCTTTAAGGAGAATCTTGTGACTGACGCTTATTTACCAAATGAAGATCCCAATCCTGAACAACGGAAACAGGCCTTAGCAAAGCAAAAACAAGCTTACCAATACGAATATGACGCTATTCCTGGAGTAATTCTAGTCCAGGATCTGCCCCCCCAGGAAAATTTCTCCATGACATATTTATTGAAGCGGGATGCAGAATATGTAAAGTTACTGGCCAACATGTTTGCATCAAGGGTAGAGAATTTAGTTGAGCCTTTTGATCAATTAAAGGACTATGAAGAACTCTTCCCATTGCTTCCTAAGCCATCAGTAATCAAGAATTTCCGTTATGATTCTAGCTTTGCGCGTCAACGGATTGCCGGCGCTAACCCAATGGTAATTAAAGGGATAAATAAACTACCACCTAACTTTTCCCTCACCAATGAGATCTTCCAAAAAGTCATGGGGAAGGATAAAACCTTAGAATCAGAAGGAGCGCTGGGTAGACTTTATTTAGCTGACTATGCCGTTTTGCAAGATATTACCTTAGGTAGGTATGAACAGGGGTTCAAATTTATTACGGCTCCTTTAGTTTTATATTGTTGGCAACCAAGTGGCTACAGCGATCGCGGTAAACTTGTGCCTGTCGCTATACAATTGGGACAAACACCTCCTCCCGATAACCTAATTTACACACCACTAGATGAGCTTAAATGGTTGGCTGCGAAGATTTTTGCTCAAATTGCAGATGCAAACCACCATGAACTGATTACTCACTTAGGACGAACTCACCTCGTTGCAGAGACTTTCGCTCTAGCCACAGCCACAGAACTTGCTCCCAATCATCCTATCAATTTATTACTCAAGCCACATTTTCAATTTACCCTGGCGATAAATTTACTCGCCGAAAAACAATTGCTAAATCCGGGGGGTTCTGTTGATCAATTGTTAGCTGGAACATTGAATAGTTCCTTGAAAATAGCGAGCAAGGGAACCCGTGAATACCTAGAAAATTTCAGCGATTTCGCTTTTCCTAAAGAATTAGCTAACCGTCGAGTCAACGATGCAAATCTGTTACCAGATTATCCTTTTCGAGATGATGGATTACTGTTATGGCAAGCCATTGAGCAATATGTGAGGGACTACCTCAGCCTCTATTATACTAAGTCTACAGCAATTATTAATGACCCAGAACTGCAAAATTGGGCTAGTAAATTGATGTCTCCAAAGGGGGGGAATGTCAAAAAACTTTTTGATGGTAGTCGATTAGAAACCTTAAATCAATTAGTCGCTATTATCACTCAAGTGATATTCGTTGCAGGTCCACAACATGCAGCAGTGAACTATACCCAATATGATTATATGACCTATGCGCCGAATATGCCATTAGCTGGCTACCGTCCACCTACAGATATTAAGAATTCTGTTGACGAAGCATTTATTATGAAATTATTGCCGCCACAACAGCAAGCTAGCCTGCAATTATCGGTCTTATATTCCTTGACATCTTTTCAATTTAATCGGCTGGGATATCCTGATTCATGTGCATTTACAGATCCGCGAGTTAACAACGAAGTGATTCCCAAGTTTCAACGGCGATTACAAGAAATTGAAATAGAAATTAATCGGCGTAACGAAAAGCGACTGGAACCCTATCTTTTCTTGAAACCTTCTCGCGTTCCTAACAGTATTAATATCTAAGTAGTCGTAATTCCCGGAGTAAAAATACACGTAGGGTGGGCAATGCCCAACCTACAGATACTTTATGATACCAATACCTTGGTAGGGGCACGGCAATGTTCCCTAGGCGAAATCTATATGTATCAGAAATTTGGTGAAATGGTATAGCGGTTCTCATTCAGATGAGATACAAAATTATATCGCAAGATGTAGGGGCACGGCACTGCCGTGCCCTTACGGGTGTACGTCACGCTTGAAGGGATTCGCTATGTTAGCCCTTGGGCTGTGTCTTCACTGAGTACCATTCGCGATAGAGCTTTTCGTTTTTATCTAGGCTTTGCTTCGCTTTTAATAGAACTTTGAAATAGGTTAATTTATTATTCCAAGCTGAACGAGGCAGTAAAGAAATGCTCTGCAACTCATCTATAATTTTGGTACTTTCTGAAGTTTCTGCCATTGTATATTACCTCGCTAACGTGTAAGAAATTTCTGATTCTTCCTGCCAATTTTTTGACCATTGGATGCTGTCAGCACTGAAGTGTAATGGGTCATTTTCAGGCCAAGGTGTATCTATAGGCTCAACAATTAGCTCAAACTCACCATTGTCAAAGGGTAGCCCTTGTGCTTTGATTTTAGGGACAACACGCTCTCTCATACCTTGTTTTGCATGGGTAAGAGAGCGATGATGACAGTAAGGATTATTACCTCTCTTATCAAAGAAAACATGGGCAGTCCAACTGCAGCCCCCACGGCAAAGTTCAGCATATTCACAGGTTTTACAGAACCCCCACAGGTGTTTTGTGCCTTCGGGTGTTCCCGCTCCCAGATTGAAGCGCAGTTCTTCTGCATTTTCAATAATGTCATGGAGAGCATGGTCACGAATATTACCACCAGTGTAAGCCGTAGTAGGTAATGAGGGACAACCTTTAATTGCACCGTCGGCTTCTATTCCTAAGGTGGAGAGTCCAGCACCGCAACCTTGCCAAAATGCGAATTCATGCTCGTTACCTCGTCCCCGTAACAGCCTCTCATCAGGGCCATAGTAACCAATATTATTTCCCGCCTGGACTACCACACCTTCGCGGTAGGCGCGACGAGCAACACGGGCGAGCATGGGGAATATATCTAGTAGTTCATAGGGCTGGAGAAGGATTTCTGCGTTATCAGCTGCATTCCCCATTGGCACAGTCAGTCTGAATTTGCCAAGCACCGGCACCAGCATCACGAATACACTCATAGATGGAGGGGAACTCTGGCGCTGACAGGCGGTTAATTTGGGTATTACAACCGAAGAAAATACCAGCTTCTTGAAGATGGCTCATGGTTTTAAAGGCGTACTTCCAAGAGCCTTTTTTTCCCCGTAGTTGATCATGGGTTGCTTCCAAGCCATCAATAGAAACAGAGACAGTGCGAATCCCTGCAGCTTTCATTTTTTGTGCAGTTTCCAATGAAATACCATAGCCGCCAGTAGTCATACCACAAAGCATCCCCGCTTGAGTAATAGCTTGGGCAATTTCCAGCCAGTCTGGACGTAGAAACGCTTCACCACCGATGAGGGTAACTTCTTTAATCCCAACTTCTGCCATTTGCTTGACGAGATCTAAAGCTTCTTCTGTGGAAAGTTCTTTGGTGCGCTCATGTCCGGCGCGGGAACCACAATGGCTACAGGCTAAATTACACTTTAAGGTAATTTCCCAAACGGCATAACTTGTGCGACTATATTTCATAGTAGATCCTCACTGTCGCTATTAAATTAAATAAATTAATTAATCACTTGAAAAACTGCTGAGTGACTAATCGGTTAGCTTATTTAGATCCCCGACTTCTTGAAGAAGTCGGGGATCTCGTAGCCCATAAACTTTGTAGGGTACTTAGTCAGCACGAAAAGTGCAAATTACTCAGCGATAGCGGGAGTAATAATAACCCCGTATGAAGGTTGTGCAATCGGAGGTTTTGGGTCAATTACTACAGGCGGAACACTAGGACCAACTACTATTCCATATAATGGTTGCGGACCTGGAACTGGTGTTGGCGATGGAATAGGTGTTGGCGATGGCGAGGGATGACGCCAGGGATAGGGATACCAAGGTAGTTTCAACGAGCTAGTATTAGCAGTGGTATCAGTAACTCCTCCTACAGCTCCTAATAATTCGTCTTCGCTGAGGTCGTCAAACTGACCTAATTCTTTTAGTTCTAATATCTTGATGGCGGCTGCTTCAAATTCTTCTTGAGAGAAATTATAACCACCATCGGCAATGGCTTTGCGAACTTCTTCTACTTTATCACTCATTAATTGAGTGCGAAATTCTTCATCTTTAACTACTCTAATTAGGAAGTCTTTGACTTTTTCAAAAATTTCTAGAGACATGGTATTTTTTGCTCCTTGAATATCACTAAAGCACTTTGCAAGCAAATGAAGTACACCCTTACCTTGCTTGGGACTATGGTCAATTACCCGCCTTAATCCCCCCGTTTATTGGGGGGAAGAGAAATCTAGTTCCCTCCCCTTTATAAGGGGAGGGTTAGGGTGGGGTATTTTTGTACCTCACCAACTCGCAATCTGCTGTATTTATGCTGGAAACACAATTTACAGCAGTTTTTTGGCAAATAGACCACCTAGGGGAATGGCACCGCCCTGTGGTGTCAACTTAACGCGAAATCCATGTCCCAACTGGGAATGAATTCCCAGTCTCATAGCAAAAGTCATCTAAAGATGACTAAAAATTATCACAAATATTGAGTCTACTTCAGTAGACTTTAGCTATAAGCCCGTGGAATTCATTCCACGGGGGGTAAGTTTGCGCCAAATGACTTGTAAAAAGTTTTGGCTGCTGCTATAATTTTTCAATCTGGTGAAACTATGCGTTAAACTACGATAGCGATCTATGATGGTTCTACCTACTATTGTTTATTCGACACAATAAACAACTCATAGGGAGGACAAGGGAGAAAGTGGATAATATAAATTATTATCCTGCCTATTTAACGTCGCTCTGATGGGTCAGGGCAAAAATAGGAGATTCTTCCGGAAATTACTAACTTGTTTTTGGGAATTTATTTACCTGTGGGCAATTATTTTTTAATTGCCCACATTTATATTATACCATTTTTGTGTTTTATGAACATTTTTTTGAGTGTTTAATTAATAAAAATATCTAATTATTTTTATAGATAACAATTTAAGCTTTGAGTTAAAAAAAGAGATAAACATCAAAGACATGGATAATAATTTGTAACTTTTACTATCCAGATTTAAAGATGTTTATCTCTGATTTTTTTGAATTAACTAGTATTCATCCACATCAACAATGCTTAGTATGTAGTGAGCGATTTATCGCTTTTTCAGGACTAAAGTCCTGACTACGAATAATGCTTGGTTCGTGTGGTGGAATACTAGGTGCGAAATCACATCAGGCTGTATAGCTAAGACTTGATTATAGGCTGCTATAGCTTCCGATAATTGACCTTGTGATAGAAATCATAAAACACAAAGTCCTCTGATTATCTGCTATTTAGCTCTTAGTAAAAGAACTAGAAACAGATTGTGAATAACTGCTAGAGCTAGACGAGGAGTAACTACTAGAACTGCTGCTAGATGAAACGTTGACGGAAACACTTTGACTAGTCTTAGTCTCATCACCATCAGATGTTTCGACGACGCTTTTAGCTTCAGCAATAATCTGACCATCGGGTGAGACTATTCTTTTAACTACAACTTTGCGCTGAATCATTGTTAACCTTTTGGTAAAACTCCATAATCAAATTGCTAAAAAAGCGTTTAAAAACCATAGATAGGGTTGAGATTTTTTAACGCTTTCTTAGCCTGTAAATCTAGAATTTTCTAACTTGTAGTTGATGATGTAGTAATTACTGAGTTAGATGTGGTAGTACCATCATTCTGAGTTAAAACAATGGACTGGCTTTGGTTGGTGCCATCAGCATTTTGAATTACCGTTGCTGTTCTGTTTGTTGAGGGGTCTTCATATTGCTGAATAACATTACCTGTTGGGTCTACATAGCTTCTTGTTAACGTAAATCGATTTAAAAATGACGCAATGTCACCTGTTAGTAATGGATTTGTGATAAACCCTTTTAATAAGCCTAAACCAAACAATTGTCCACCACCCACTATCTCGTCTTTTTCAACAGCTACTTCACAAAAACTTAAATCTGATATTTTTACTCTGTTTGTTGTGTTGCTATACATAAATAATACCTCATTCATTGAATATGAAAGACTACTCATTCCACAAACAAATTCCGAACTTTATTTATGGTTTTTTACTTAGTAAGGGCTTGATAACTTTTTTGATAGCTAAAGTCCTTACTACAAACATTCAACTATTTACGCTGTCCCACTTACGGAGTTTCATTCATCAAACAAAAGTCTAGAAATCCTAATATGGAATCTATTAACTTCTTCGTGTTCTCTAAGGACTATTGATAGCGAAGTAGGTTGATGAGCTAATACTTAAAGATGTATCAGTCTGATTTCCAGTTTGCCCGATTGCTAAGGCTTTTGCATTAGCGTTACTATAGCTGAGTATACCAGACTGTTGAACAGTTGTATTGGTCTGAGTAAGAGCATAAGTAGACTGGACCGCTTGCAGATGATGAAGCACCAGCTACAGCGTATCCTGGTCCAGCAATTGTTCCTGCAGATGTAGAAGCGCTAGTTTTACCACCTAATACAATGCTGCTTTCGTCGGCGTTATGCAAATAACTTAAATCTAAGATACTTAAGTTATTTAAATATTTAGGTAAGCCTAATTTCACAAACTATCAACTCCATTCTCAATAACAAAATGCTAGAAGCTTGATTTTTGGTTTTAGAGGATGTCTTGAAAAATAATATTTTTGGTTATACTGAATCCTAAAAAACTTAAAAAAATCATTAGAGGTTGTTTGAAAAGTGGTTGGCGGTGACTTTAGGCACTTAATTGATTGCCCCTAACCCCCCTTAAAAAGGAGGGAGATGGAATCAAAGTCCCCCTTAAAAAGGGGGATTTAGGGGGATATAAAAGTATTTGATACATCACTAAGTACTTTTCAAGCATCCTCTTATAGCTTGCTTATGATTCATTCAAATTTTAAACCCTTAATAGCAATGGGAAACGTCATAAAGAGTCTTTGTAGATTATGAAGTTCCCTGATTGTGAAAGCTCAATCGGTGTAACTGAATGTTGTCAGTTACACCAATTAGGTTTAACTACTACCAAATAATGCTAGAAGTTGCACCAGTGGAGGCAGCCAGAGAAGTGGCATTAGACTGAGAACTCTTACCTGCTACAGTAACTGTGTTAGTTATAGCTTGTGTTGTGGTATTGGGACCATAGGCATTTGAATCAGCTTCAGCACCAGCCGAGTTACCGGAAACTGTTGCCTTACCTGTAAGATTAAAACTAGAAACTACTATCTGAAAAGTAGAGGGTGTTTGGTAGCCACCTTGAACGTTTTCTTCAGCGGTTTGCAAGTAGTTTAAATCTGAAATAATCATTGGGTTTCTCCTGAGAATTACTTAATCGATTTTGGGAATTTGTTCGTGAGCAATTTGTTTTCGTTGCTCACATTTATACTTTAACTCATTCACACAAAAAGTCAATGCTTTTTGCACAAATTTTTGATAATTATTTCTACTCAAAATCCCCATATTTTTAATTATTATATTAGCTGTTTTTATCTAATAAATGAAGACGCAAAAACCTGAGGAATAACATATAAGTCATTGCTCAGGTGCAAATAGGCATATTATTTTTTATTCATAAGACAAGTATTTTATCCATGAAAATACGAATAAAAAGAATCAAATTAAGCCTGACTTACCAATTGCTTTTCTGATAATAAATTAGGATCTAAATTTAACTTTGTAATCATGATCATTGCTTCTACTTGTTGCTTCAACCATTCTGAAAACAATTCTGTAATGATTTTTTCGCGCAACTGTTCATCTAATTGGGCTTGAATGACTTCTTCCACCCAAATTAAATAAACTCCCTTAGAAGTTGTAATCGGTTTGAGAATTTCTGGTGGTGTTGCAGCAAACACCGCTGCTGCAATCTCTGGACGAAAATCTTTGCGGTGTCGGACTCCCTGATATCCATAAGTGCGCCGCTGTTCTGGTTCTTGGATATATAAACGAGAGATTTCTGGGAAGGTAATTTCCCCTTCTTCGAGGGAATAAAAAAGCTCTAAAGCCAAGTCTCTATCTTCAAACTGGATTTCATAGGTAACAGCAGACCGCATAATCTAGTTGATGTTCATAAAAGAACTTTTCGACTTTAGTCCCAAATAGATGATTGGCTAACTTCTTTTTGAGAACGTTATTGTAGACTAATTCTTCAAATTCCTTGACAGATAGATGGTGCTTTTCTAGCCACGTCCAGGTTTCCTTAGCTTTGACAAGTTTTTTTTCTAATCGCAGCTTGTCTCCTTCTTGTTGCAGTTCTTCTGGCGTGACTGTAATTCCCGCTTCCTGGACAGCTAGATTAATAATTTTTTCTGTAGCGATAGTTTCCACTACATCAGGAATTTTGCAGGTAAGTTTCAGGCTGTGAATAATGTCTGAGGTTGAAATGGTGAGATGTTCAAGCATGATGGAATACCTCCATAAGGTAATTCATATCTAGCTTCTAGGGCGTAGGGTGCCTTAGAGATAAAGTATTGAATTGGCAGGAAACACACACATTAGTTATCTGATTTTCTGACGCACCCTACAAATTAGACATTTAATTGTCAATCCCCTAGAGCAGATGGAGTCTTGATGCTTTAATACCTATTAAAACCCGACTTTCCATGCAGGTCTAGGTCACAATGGTTCTAAGAGAATGCTTTGACAAGTCGTAACTAAAAACCTCGCTTCCATTCCTCTCCCCTTGTAGGGGAGAGGCTTTGAAACCCTCATTCCCAGCCTATTCCTGATAAATATAGATTTCGCGTAGGGGCACGGCAATGCCGTGCCCTTAAGAGTGTATTGGACTAAAGTCCTGGATTTGGAAGCACTAAAGTGCTTACTACAACCCGTCAAAACTAATCACGCTGACATAACGGATAATTCTTTATCAATTCTTGCTGCTAGTTTGTAAGCCATTGTCGGCGGGTTGCGGTAGTTGCTGGCGGTTTTTCTAAATCCCCAACGTCTGGCTTCAACTTCGGAAACGCCAAACTCAGCCGCTAACTCGCGGATAAATACCAGCCATATTTTCTCATTAAGTCAATGGGATGCATAAATTTGTTCTATTTGTGGTAGTTTGTGAAATTTGGATGGGTAAATAAATTTCGTAGTCAGCACTTTAGTGCTTCTAAAAATCAGCACTAAAGTGCTGACTACAAGATAGGACTAAACCTCGTCCATTTTGAAACCTGGAGTAGTGCGGGCATCTTGCCCGCTACTACCACCAGGGAGCAAGATGCTCCCACTACGCATGAAAAACTATGGTTCTCAAAATAGATGCGGTTTACATATGTGAACTGCCTTTTTGCAGCTTTTTGAATGGGTCTAAAACAAAATCAATTACACGTCGCTGGCGAATGATCACTTCAGCATTTGCTGTCTGACCGGCGGTTAATGGAATACGTTTGTTACCATTTTGGACATACTGTTGACTAAGGGTGATTTCTAAATCATAGGTATCGATGTTTCCTTGGGGTGTTTGAGTGACTTTAGAGTCGGGAGAAATCCAAGTAACTTTCCCAGACACAATGCCATACTCTTGAAAAGGATAGGCATCAAATTTGATTTTCACTGGCATTCCTAGCTTTAAGAAACCACTATCTTGACTGGGTATATTAGCTTTGAGTACGAGCGCTGCCTGTTTGGGGGAAATTTGAGCAATTTTCTCGCCTGGCTGGACTACAGCGCCTGGTTTAGTCACTGGTAACTCAAAAATTACCCCATCAATAGGCGATCGCACTATTCGTTGCTGCAATTGAAGTTGTATAGATATAATCTGGCTTTTAGTCTGAGCAATGTCTGATAAGGCTGCTGTTATTTGTGATTGTAGGTCTTTGAGTTGTTCTTGACTTTTCATCACAGCCAGTTTTCCTGCTTGGACTAAGCTTTGAGAACTGCTTTGGGTTTCTTGTAATCGGAGTTTTGCTTGTTTGATATCAGACTCCAATTGATTGATGGTTGCTTGATAACGATTCTGCTCTTCAATTAAGTGAAATTCTGCTTGTTTGTTGTCAGAATTTGCTTTTTGATAGAGTCGTTTGCTTTCTTCTTCTTCTTTTTTGAGTTGGTCAACTTGAGTTGCAGAAACCGCACCATCTTTGATGAGTTGGCTAAAACGTTGAACTTGTTTGGAATCTATATGCAAACGAACTTTAGCCGACTGCTCGTCATTTTCAATGGATCTCATTTGCTGCTGGACTTGATTAACTAACGCCTGTTGCTGCAATTTTTGTAAGTTATAAGTACTCTGTTTGGCATCCAAATTTTGCTGCGCCTGATTAACTTGAGCAACTTTTTCTAATTCTTGGGACTTATTTTGTTGTTCTTGAACACCTATAGACATCATCAATTGGTTTTTCATTAGTTCCAATTGCGATCGCCGATTTTGTAGTCCTTCTAATTTTGTTTGCGCCTGTTGCAAGTCAGTTCGCAGAATATCAGAGTCTAGTTCTAACAACACTTGGCCTGCTTTGACGCTATCTCCTTCTTTGACTCTGACGGCTTTGACACTCCCTCCAGCTTGAGAGTCTAATTTGTGGGTTGCGCCTTTAGGTTCTATACGTCCCCTAGCGCTTCCTGTTTCATCTATCTTGGATAAGCTAGCCCAGGGTAAGCCGAAAACAGCAAAACCTATTAGCACATACAACACACCCCGCGTCCAAAGCTTAGGTAAGGCATCCAACAATTCTTCGGTGCCATAGAATAAATCACTGGATAAGTCTTTGTCATTACTTGGTGTTTCTGACTGCTCCTTAACCTCTATAGATTCTTCTGTCTGTGTGTAATTTTGATACTCATCCTGTTGATTGTTGGCAAATGCAGATGGCATAGTTTTATTTCCCAGAACTCTAGATGGAGGGGGAGCATCCCAAATGTGTAAATTTATTTGTAGTGATGGCTCTCTAGCCCGCTTCCTGGACATTAGGGAGCAAGATGCTCCCACTACAAATTTTATTTTGGCAAAATGGGGATGCTCCCGATGCAGGGGGGATGGGGGTATGGAGCAATGCCCAATGCCCCTAGACTGCTTGAGCTAGTTGTTGTTGATTGAGATAGTAATAATGACCTTGTTTGGCGATTAATTCATCGTGGGTACCGCTTTCTAGCAAGACGCCGTGATCTAAAACCAGAATTAAATCAGCGTTGCGGACAGTGGAGAGACGGTGGGCAATGATGATACTTGTACGCCCTTTAAGAATTGTTTTGAGGTTGTTTTGTATAATTCTTTCGGATTCTGAGTCTAAATGACTTGTAGCTTCATCAAACAGTAACAATCGAGGATTGCCCAGCAAGGCGCGGGAAATGGCTAGGCGTTGACGTTGCCCACCAGAGAGTAATCCGCCACCTTCACCGATTTGGGTTTCGTAGCCTAAGGGTAATTTTTGAATAAATTCATCGGCTCCAGCCAGTTTTGCGGCTTGGATAATTTCGTCTAAAGTGGCTTGTGGATGGGCAATAGAAATGTTTTCGCGAATGGTGCCACCAAAGAGAAATGTATCTTGGTCTACAACCCCCACTTGAGAACGGAGCGATCGCAAAGAAAGTCCATTCACATCATGACCGTCAATCAATACTTTGCCATCTGTCGGTGGATATAAACCTAAAATTAATTTACTCAAAGTTGTTTTTCCGGAACCACTGCGTCCCACTAGGGCGACCATTTGCTCTGGCTGAATTTCAAAATTGAGATTTTCTAGGACGTTAGTCTTACTTTCTGGGTGATAGCGGAAGGTGACATTCTCAAAGCGAATGTTCCCACGAAGTTTACCTAGAGTCTTGCGGGGTTTATTTTGCAAATCTTCTTCTGGTTCTGCTTCTAAGACATCATCCAGGCGTTCGACGGAAATAATAATTTCTTGAAATTCATTCCACAGTTGTGAGAACCTTTGGAAAGGACTCAAGACGTTACCTACTAACATATTGAAAGCAATTAATTGTCCTACGGTGAGTTCTCCTTGAATTACTTGCCATGCACCAAACCACATCAAAGCTGCACTTGTAAAGGTATTGATTGCACCACTGAGCATGGAGAGACGAATACCAATTACCTGAGCATTAAAACCTTTTTTGACTAAATTATTCAGCAGTTCTTCCCAATGCCAGCGTACAGTTTGTTCAATTGCTAATGAGCGGACAGTGCGAATTCCTGTAAGAGATTCGATAATATAACTGTTTTCTTTCGCCCCTGCATTAAAAATCTCTCTGGAAATCCGCCGCAAAATACTTGTACTAGCCAGCGCCAGAATGAAAAATGGTGGCACGGTAATGAGGACAAATAAGGCCATTTTCCAGCTATACCAAAACATCAGACTCAGATAGATGACTAATGTCAGCATATCTAGGACAATTGACAGGGCTTGACCAGTCAAGAAGCTCTGAATTTTGTGGTTTTCTTGAATGCGTGAGACGATATCGCCAACGTAGCGGGACTCAAAATAAGCCAGAGGTAAGCGGAATGTATGTTTAATAAAACCTACTAATAGAGAGACACTGACGCGGTTCGCAGTGTGGCTGAGTAAATATGAGCGCACTCCGCCCATTGCAATGTTGAACAAACCAAAAATGATCATTCCTAATCCCACGGCGTTGAGGGTAGGAAGGCTGCGTTGTACCAGTACTCGATCTAGTAGTAACTGGGTGAACACTGGCGTTACCAGTCCAAACAACTGCATCATCACCGAGGCGATAAAGATTTCTGTCAGGACTTTATAGTGGGGTTTGATCAACTCAAAAAACTTCCACAAGCCGACATCCTGATTTTGGGCATTTTTAAGTAAGGATGTAGGTTGTAGAAGTAATGCGTAGCCAGTCCAACCTTTGGTAAATTCTTGATGGGTAAAGGTGCGTTGACCTACAGCAGGATCGCAGACAATTACTTGTTTTTTTGTGATTTCATGGACAACGATAAAGTGATTACCTTCCCAGTGTGCGATCGCTGGTAGAGATTGTTCGGCGAATTTATCTAGGGTAGCTTTCACTGGACGGCTGGCGAAACCCAGGCTTTCGGCTGCAGAGGCGATCGCACTTAAAGAAGCACCACTACGTCCGACGTTAGTCATCTCCCGCAACCGATTGACGCTAAAGTGCTTACCCCAATACCGACCAATCATTACCAAACAAGCACAACCGCAATCTGATGCACTTTGTTGAGCATAGAAGGGATAACGCTTCGTCAGGCGTCCCCACCAATGTCCTATTTGCACTTTCGGGCTAGGAAAGTAAGGACGTGATTTTTTTGGCCGTTCTGTTGTTGATTGAGTTTCTCGCCCTGGAAAAGGAATCACCTTAGACTTTGGCGATCGCGAATATCGTTTCCGCTTCTCCAATCTGCGATCGCCAGTTCCTAGTCCCCCATCCCCAGTTCCCCATCCCCAATTCCCTAATTCTGGCAAGTATTCTAATGCTTTTTGTACATTGACATTTTTGAGAATATAAGCAATTGTTGGTTGGGTTGCTTGCCAATTCCCTTGTTTTGGCTCTGGATAGATGTTGCCTGGGGTGAAGGAGTTACCTTGAGAATCTTGTAATTGACCGCTGTACAATAGCCACAGATGGGCATCTTGGGTGATTTCTGAGTTGACAGAGCCACTTTCTAACTGGTGTCGCTCAAATAGGGATAAAGCTTTGAGCATCCCTGACGCCAGTGAAGTGTGCAACGGAATTTGTGAACTTTGGCGACATAACATCAGTAAATCCCAAAGCTCTGCCTGACGATAGATGCGATCGGATATATTGGGATATTTTAATATTAATCCTTGCAATACATCTTGTTTGAGATAGCAAAGTTTTAAATTTGTTGAAGCTCTGGCTGTATAAGGAATAAAATTGGTTTCTGGAAAAAAAGTTTGTTCGCCAAATGATGACCATGCACCAAGGGTAGTGATGAGTTTTTCTGAACTATCCAACAGCCTGACTTTACCTGTCATGATGATGTATAGTCCAGAAATCATATCTGCTGATTGCCAAAACTCCTTTGCTACAGGTGGTTCTACAATTTCCACTGCTGCTAAACAACTTTCCAGTTCCTTTTGTTCAATGGTTTGTCCCAAGACAGACATCAGTTGTTCACCTAGCTGTTGTCGGGATAATGTTGATACCATTACTTAACCTCCATAATTTTGTGGGGTTTGTAGTGAGCGATTTATCGCTCTTTTCAGCACTTTAGTGCTGACTACGTAAGCATCAGAATTAATCCTATGGACTACTAGTACCGTGCGGCGTAAATACGCCTACCATTTCTCAAGACTGCAAATGATGATTGTTTCAAGGTTCATAATGGTGGGTTTATTTCCGCCATGCTGTACTAGTGTTCCACGACATCAATTTTGTGCGGTTGAAAGTAGTTTCGCTTGGCTAACGCCACGCTGCGCGAATAGCGCCATTGATTGTGCCGGCGCTAAAGCGCAACTACGAACCCATCAGAACTAATGACATAGATTACTAGTGTTCCACCACATCAATTTTGTGGGGTTTGTAGTGAGCGATTTATCGCTCTTTTCAGCACTACAGTGCTGACTACAAAAGTCTCGATATTGATTTTGAGAAATATTTTCTGATTGCAAAATAATTTGCAACCTCTTTTTTGGGAAAAACTTGCCTATAAAGGCTATTAAAACTTGAATTTTAGCTATCTCTAGCTGCCCCGAAGTCTTGTTTTCACTACGATAGTGTGACATAATATTCTGCAGTTGCGGTCAACTGTAATAGGTGGACAAATAAATCATCAGCAGACTGTGATTGAAGGCCTGGCAGCGATATTTCACAGTTGAATCATAAATTAACCTTCGTCGGTTAATTAGGTAGTTAGATGATATGCAACCTCGGTATTTTACCCTCTAGGCTTTAGCGAGTCTAGGGGACAAATTTCCGAGATATTTTTTCTTCAACTCTAATAGCAGTCTTAATAAAATTGGTTTGAAAAAGACTACAAGCAAGGAGCGAAGATAAAAAATAAAAAGCATTTGGTGATTTTTTTTTGATTTTACTCATGAAGCAAAATTGCTAGTTAAATACTTTTGTGGAACAATCCCAAACTAGATGGCGTTGCTGAATCCGAGTATGAATTGACAGTTTTGGGACGCTCCGCAAATGCGCCTCATAAAATGGGTTTTGTTTCCCTACGTGACGCTATGGCAATGCAGTATGCATCAGACTAAATTCATACTTCAGCAACAACAAATAGATTCTTCCCAATGACTAGCGATCATACTTAAAAATCTGCAAAAAAATCCAACCAAGTATACACCAAACATAAAGAATTTACCCCTGATAAAAACGACGGCAATAAATCCCCGAAAACAGCAGTGAAGTAGTCACTGATGAAGCTCAACAATTTCAAGGTTTTAACTGAAAGCCGATTCTGTGTAGCAATTCAACCAGCTAAACCTTTTTACTTAGCAAAAGCTGAATTAAATGCTGGTAGGAATTTTGATGATGGGAACTTTCGTGAACTTTAGACAACCAACTCAATAACCCTTTAGACTGTAGTAAGTTTAATTAGGTTTACCAAGTAGGATTATACACCTTATTAGCGGATTTCAGCAGACAAATTGCTGATTTTTGTTTTGGCAGAAATTTTCAGTTAAATCAACCGCACTGCAGGGATGCAAAGCCTTGCGCCCTTAAGACAGTTGTGGTTCAAATAAATGAAAATGACCATAATTTCGTCAGTAGCGATTGCAGCAACTGGCAGCAGACAATCAAAACTAACTATACTTTCTTGTCTCATGCCTCTAAAACATCTCCAATAGTTGAGTGGGTGGAAGAAGGCAGAAACTATTCCATGTTACTTGATATCAAGTTTCACAGAAAGATTTAGTAGATCAGAGCTAGCAAGGTTTTTGCACATTTTGTATCCGAGTTTTATAAATTTTCGCAACTTCGTATATCAATATACTGTTTTTTTGTAAATTTTTCTAGAAGTTAATCAAGCTTTTTCCAAAAAAAAAGAATATCTTTACTGAAAATTTATATTTTTCCAGAGAAAATCTACTATGGCATTTTTCACGAGTGGTGCAATATACTCTAATCAGGAAATAAAAACTGGTTGTACTAGGGACTAGGGGCTAGAGTGGTGTATTCCATCTACATAAAAACCGCTACAGTTATCATAATCAACGACATAAAACTAATAAAAATTACACTCTCATTAGCGAATGCTTTGGCGTTGAGCAACTACCCTTTGAATGATATTTCGCCTGATTTGCTGAGAATTTTGACTGCTAGCTGTCACACTAGCAAGTACAGCCCGCAGGGGCTGTTTGCGGAGAACCACTATCAAAAGGGGGTTGGGGATTGTATTCCATTCCCAATTGAATCTCTTGGGCGATCGCTGCGAATCGGTTCTAAGGTTTCTGCCAATATATATAATGATGTCTTGGGCAGCTTGGCAAAGACTTCGTAAGGGCCAGTGAAATCTAGCTGGGTGAGATTTGGGAACAGTACCATCCCCATAGATATAGAAGAGATTGATTGTATAGCAGACATTTCACGTTACCTCCGTAAAAATACTATACAGCTAAAAATGGTATTTGAAATCACCAATATAAACTCCGATAACCCCATCGACAAAGTGTATAATTTATTTTAAAATACTGTTTATATATCGATTAACAGTAGTTTATATGGAGTGAATGTGATTAACGCCATCCGGATTAATGAAAACTTAACAACGACAGGACAAGTCACACCACAACAGCTCAAGCAAGCTAGACAAGAGGGTTTTAAGTCGGTTTTAAATCTGCGATCGCCCGATGAACTAGGATTTTTACACGATGAGCAACAAGTCGTAGAAGCCTTGGGGCTTTATTATGTGAATTTTCCGCTGAAGTTGGAAGCCCTGAATGAGGAATTGATTACCGAAATCCTCATGACACTAGAACAACTCCCTAAACCTGTACTGATCCATTGTGCAGCAGCTATGCGATCAACCGGCATGGCGTTGTTGAATATCGCTATCCAAGAAGGATTAACACCACAGCAAACCTTAATCAAGGCGCGGAATATCGGTTTTGGTTTCTTTGAACACGCTAATATCAGTCCCCGACTCAAGCAATTATTTGTGGATTATCTTGCCAAACATGGGAAGCTAGCTATACCTGCGTAGGAAAGGTAGATAAAAATCTCAGGAAATTTAGCCCAATTTTTACCTTTATATCTCTGTGCCTTAGTGGTTTAAAAATTGATTTTTTCACCACTAAGACAGTAAGACATTAAGAATATTCTCATTTCTGAATATTATTAATCTATTCATATAGGACTACTATAGCGGTTATCGATTGAGTCCAATACACTCGTAAGGGCACGGCAGTGCCGTGTCCCCTACACCCGACGATATAATTTGTATTGCATCCAACTGAGAACCTCTCTATTTGATTTTTGAACAAAATTAGGTATTGTAGAGTGCGTTAGGCGACAGTACGGGCACTATCATCAAGGATTTAGTGCCGTACTCAGCGATAACGCACCCTACGTGTCTTTTCTGTGACTCAGTTGAATTAGAGCTTGACACCCCCACAAATCTCCAAAAACCACATCCATAGCCCCCTCCTTGCTTGCGGGGAGGGGGTTGGGGGTGGGGTTCTTTACGTGGGGCAGAAATTTGCATAAAATAAACTAATCAAAAAACTCGCAGAAATCTCAATGGACTGGATAACGCTACTGCGATCGCTACAGTCTGATTTTATTAAGAGGTTATCAACTGGTTGTCTGCTTCATTGTGAAACAGAAGGTCAATATAGTGAACTGACTATAATCTCTGGCGAGAGATTAAAAGCGCTACGGGAATTTTGCTGGAAGATGGCGGAAAAATATAAGCGAACTTCCCCAGTGCGTGACGTTTTCATCAATAATCTCAAAGGTAAATTAGGTGAAGAAGTTGTCAAAGAACGGTTAGCTGATTTTATTACCGAAGTCGATTATGAAAAACGATTCGGCGGCGATGGTAAGATTGATTTTACCCTAACTGCGGAACCATCGATTGGCGTTGAAGTGAAATCTCGTCACGGTAGTATTGATAAAGTTAGATGGTCTTTGAGTAAAGAAGAAGTAGAAAAAAATGCTGTTGTGGTATGCATTTTAATTCAAGAAGAGGTGAGTGAAGCACAACCTGAATATCACCTATTTTTAGCTGGCTTTCTGCCAACTCAAATGATTAAACTTAGAACTGGTAGAATCTCTTTTGGAATAGAACAATTGCTTTATGGTGGTGGCTTATGGTGTTATCTAGAACAGTTACAAGCTGCTAAATATAATTCTCATCGTCAAATATCTACAGTTTATAAATATCAACCTCAGCCAGAAATTTCACCTCAGGTAACTCAAAGTAATTTAGTTAAACCTTTATTTTCTCCTCAAAAAAATGCATCTCTGCTTTCTCCTGATACCGATATCAATCTACTTTATATCAAATTAGGTGATGAATGTTTTGATAAAGGTGACTCAGCCGCTGCAATTAGCAATTATAACCAAGCATTAAAACTGCAACCTGATGATGCCGAGATTTATTACAAACGTGCTCTGGTGCGTTGTGAAATCGCAGATTATGAGGGAGCGATTGAAGATTACAATCAGGCAATCAAAATTAATTTTAATTATGCCAAAGCTTATCATAAAAGAGGTTTAGCTCGTTATCAGCTAGGAGATTACGAAGCAGCAATTGAGGATTACAATCAAGCAATCAGAATTAATCCCCATGTGGCTATTGTGTATATCAATCGTGCTGAGGCTCGTGCCCATATAGGCGATAATCAGGGAGCTATTGAAGATTATACTCAAGCAATCAAAATTAATCCCAATTATGCAATGGGTGACAAACACAGTGCTATGGCTCGTTATTTAATCAAAGAACAGCCGAAAGTTACTCAGGAAATTAAGATTTATTCTCATGACGCTGTTGCTTACAAAAACCGTGGTAATGCTTGTTTAGAAATAGGAGATTATCAGGGTGCAATTGCAGATTACACTCAGGCAATTGACATTAATCCTAATTATATCGATGCTTATTACTGCCGTGGTAATGCTTATTATGATCTAGAGAAATACGAGGATGCAATTGCAGATTATACTCAAATTATTAAGATAAATTTCAATTATGTAGAAGCTTATTATAACCGTGGTAATGCTCAATTAGCATTAGGAGATAAACAGAATGCAATTGAGGATTTTCAGAAGGCGGCTAACTTGTATTGGCAAGAAGGTAAAATTAGGGAACATCAAGATATAAAAGCCAGAATTTTAGATTTAGAAATTGAAGCATCATTAGATATTTTAAATTTCTAGAAGCCATTAAACTTAAGTACAGCTTTAGGTAAAATCGTGGCGAATTGAGGGTGGAAATTTCAACGCAGAGGTTCAGGTAAGCACACCAGGTAGCTGAGAATTCCTGGCGTTTTGGTTCGTAGTTGCGCGAATAGCGCGAAAGCGCAACTACGAACGATACGAACTTGTGCAATCCTGCACTAAGTGGTTAGTAGAGTGCGTCAACCAAATTATCTCCTAGTAGCGTATTCCATAACAGACTAATACTGTTTCACTTTAATTATGATACAAATACGTTGGTAGGGGCACGGCAATGTTCCTGACGCGCAATCTATATGTATCAGCGTTTTGGTGAAATGGTATAAGTAGAGCAGCGTAAATAATTGAAGGTTTGTAGTGTGGACTTTATTCCTCGGTTTAAGTTGATTTACTGACAATGTATGTGTTTAAATAAGTTTAAGATAATTACAGCTACAAGAATAAATTAGGTATAAAAAATGCTTTTACACTTCGTAAAATTCAGTGCTTTATTTGTCGCAATTTTGCTAACTAGCGCCAGTAGCTTCCATAATTCAGCGATCGCATCTGTCAACATTCAATCCCAGCAGATATTACAAAAGGAGGATAAAAGCCGAAATTATCAGCCAAATCCAGTTTTTAAACCGATTTTATCTAAATTAAAGCAAAATACTCAGATTAAAATTTTATTACCCAAATATATTGCTGAATCAGACGGGCAAAACCCTCTGTACGCTATTATAGAAACTGCTAAAGCCAAGAAATACGAAATTTTACTAGGGTTTAGTCCCGATTGTTCTGGTGGGACAGCATGTCGTTTAGGTGTTGTTACTGGTGAAGCCGTGACAAGCAAGACGCCTCGCCTCACTGGTAAAAGGGTATCCTTAGCTAAAGGTATCACTGGCTATTTTGTGGAATCTACTTGTGGTGCCAACTGCTCAGATGCTACCTTGACTTGGCAACAAAAAGGTGTTCAATATGTTGTTGGTTTAAAAGCAGGCGATCGCGCTTCTTTGGTGAAAATGGCTAACTCTGCGATCAATCCCTAGTAGTCTACCAAAGCGACAATGCTTGATTCGTAGTTTACCCCTCCGGGGATCTTGCTACGCGTAGCGTCTGTCTACGACACGCACTCGCGTAAAGCCTGCGGCATAGCTCCGCGAACGCAGAGAGGACTTTAGTCCTAAAAAAGCGATAAATCGCTGACTACATACCCCTAAATCTAGATTGTCAGGCGCTGCAAAATATGGTGGTGCTTGTAGAAATGCAATCAAAGTATGGGAAAATGAACTTTAAGATTGATTTTGACGCTTTTCCATCTTATAGTCCTACTATTTTACTTTTGAAATATTAGGTGGGTAGGGCTATGCCTTACACATCCATATTTTTCTAGGCATTGTCCTACCTACAGATACTTGTATCTGTTCAAAAATTAAATCTAATTCCTATTTTGACACAGACAGAAATTTATGAAAAGGTTGTTTCTACTTATACTTGCTTTTCTGAGTATAGTTTTAGTAATAGTGGCTTGTCAGCCGCCATCAATCAAACCAAAAGCAGCAGCTAAAGCAGTAATTCGTATTGGTGTAGCCTTAAGTGCAACAGGTGAATTTGCTCGCGAAGCCAACGATAATCGTCAAGGTTATAAGTTATGGGAAGAATGGGTAAACAAAGAGTATGGAGGTATCCCCGTTGGTGACAAACGCTATCAGGTGCAAATGATCTATTACGACGATGAAAGTAATGCAGACACAGCTAGCCGCTTGGTAGAAAAACTCATCACCGAAGATAAAGTTAATTTTATGATGAGTCCTTATGGTTCCAGTCTGACAAAAGGTGCTAGTGCCATATCAGAAAAATACAACACAATTATGCTAGCAGCGGCGGCGGCTGATTCTTTATTTACCCGTGGGTTTAAAAACCTCTTTAGCATCATACCATCTGCTAGTAATTACACAAAAGAAACGCTGCAAGCAGTCGCACAAGCTGGAGCAAAAACCCTAGTAATTGCATACGAAGACACCTCATTTCCGAAAAATATCGCCGAGGGTGTACAGAAATGGGCAAACAAATTTGGGATTAAAGTTGTTGGTGTAGAAACTTATCCTAAGGATGTGGCTGATGTTAACCCCATTATGAATAAATTTAAAGCTGTTAAACCAGATTTATTTGTCGGTGGTGGTCATTTTAATGATGCACTTTTATTTGTGCATTCAGCCAAAGAACAAAACTTTAAACCTAAAGCAATCGTGATTACCACCGCTCCTAGCAATCCCAAATTTGTCAAAGAAATTGGTGCTGATGCTAACTATATTGTTGGACCTACAAGTTGGGAAAGTTCCATGAAATATCAAGACAAATACTTTGGTACATCTGCTGATTACGCCAAGCGTTATCAAGCTAAATGGGGAGAACTGCCGACATATCAAGCAGCTAATTCTACAGCAGCGGGGCTAACTTTGCAACTAGCGATTGAAAAAGCTGGTTCTTTAAATACAGATGCTGTCCGCAAAGCATTGCAAGATTTAAATGTGACAACGTTCTATGGCCCAATTAAATTCTCACCAAAAGGTATTAATATTACCAAACCAATGGCGACAATTCAAATCCTCAATCAAAAAATTCAGTTAGTAGCACCTGCAGATATTGCTCAAACAAAGTTAGTTTATCCAGCGCCGGGGAAATGAGAGGGGGAGATGGGGGAAAGTTGTCCCCTAGTCTGCTTATCTCTAGTAGTCCACCACACGAAAAATGCTTGGTATGTAGTAAGCGATTTATCGCTGTTTATAGGACTAAAGTCCTAACTACAAACTAAGAATTGTGGCTTTGTGGTATGTAGTAAGCGATTTATCGCTGTTTATAGGACTAAAGTCCTAACTACGAACTAAAAATTGTTGCTTTGGTGGACTACTAGTCCCTAGTTCCCAATCCCCAGTCCCTTTGTAATTAATTATGAGCCAATTGCTGCAAGCATTAGTCAATGGTCTATTATTAGGTGGCTTTTACGCCGTTATGAGTCTAGGATTTTCTGTCCTTTGGGGCGTTATGGGAATCATCAACCTAGCTCATATAGAATGCCGAATTCTGCTTACAGTCTAACAAAAATCTAACTTATAGCGGTTTAACTCTTTATAGTGAAACTCACGCTACATAGATTTTCACGGGAAAATCTACAGAATTATTCTGGGTAACATTCTTTATATCCAAACATGTTGTACATTAAAATACGGTAAGTCCATCGAATTACAATAGATTTATTCCTTGCTCAATATTGTTACTCTTTGGAATAATTGCAAACCCAAATAACTGCTTATGTCTGAAAAATATCGTTTTGAAACCCTGCAAGTTCACGCAGGACAAGAACCGGCTCCGGGAACTAATGCTCGTGCTGTCCCAATTTACCAAACAACTTCCTACGTTTTCAACGATGCCGACCACGGGGCGCGATTGTTTGCGCTGCAAGAGTTTGGCAACATTTACACCCGCATCATGAATCCAACGACGGATGTCTTTGAAAAGCGGATTGCTGCTTTAGAAGGCGGTGTAGCAGCATTAGCAACTGCTAGCGGACAGGCGGCGCAGTTCTTAGCATTGAGTACGATCGCTCAAGCTGGAGATAACATTGTTTCCACCAGTTTTTTATATGGCGGAACCTATAACCAGTTTAAAGTATCATTACCACGTTTAGGTATTAATGTCAAGTTTGTCGAAGGTGATGAACCGGAAAATTTTCGACAGGCGATCGACGATCGCACCAAAGCCCTGTACGTTGAAACAATTGGTAATCCTCAATTCAACATCCCAGACTTTGCCGCTCTAGCTCAAATTGCCCATGAAAACGGCATTCCCTTAATAGTAGATAATACCTTCGGCGCTGGCGGTTATCTAGCTCGACCAATTGAACATGGTGCAGATATTGTCGTAGAATCTGCAACCAAATGGATTGGTGGACATGGTACCTCCATTGGCGGCGTGATAGTAGATTCTGGTAAATTTGACTGGGGCAACGGCAAATTTCCCCTATTTACAGAACCATCACCTGGCTATCATGGGCTGAATTTCCAAGAAGTATTTGGCACAAGTGGACCATTTGGTAACATTGCCTTTATTATTCGCGCCAGAGTAGAAGGATTACGAGATTTTGGCCCTTCATTGAGTCCATTTAACGCCTTTTTGTTACTACAAGGATTAGAAACCCTCTCCCTACGTGTAGACCGTCATGTCAGCAATGCCCTAGAATTGGCTCAATGGTTAGAACAGCAAGAGCAGGTATCATGGGTGAATTATCCCGGGCTACCCAATCACCCATATCATGAACGAGCTAAACAATATCTGCGACATGGATTTGGTGGAGTGCTAAACTTTGGCATCAAAGGAGGACTGGAAGCAGGGAGAGCCTTTATTAATCATGTAAAATTGGCGAGTCATTTAGCGAATGTTGGCGATGCAAAAACCCTCGTCATCCATCCCGCTTCCACAACCCACCAACAGCTAAGTGATAGCGAACAACTTTCCGCTGGTGTCACATCCGATTTAGTGCGGGTATCAGTAGGAATTGAACATATCGACGATATTAAAGAGGATTTCGCCCAAGCATTTGAGCAAGTTACAGCAAATTTCAGGCAATAACCACATAATATTATAGGGCGCCGGCAAAACGTGCCCCTACCGCGTTGTCTATTTACCTGAAAACTGCTGTCAAAGTGAGCAGTAAGGAGTTATTTTTTCCACCCCCCATCTCCCCATCTCCCCCTCTCCCCATCCCCACCTATGCTCTACTCAAATTTCATCTCACCTCAAACTCAGTTTTACCAGCTTTGGGAGCCATTTCAACTGGAAGGGGGTGGAGTGTTAATTGGGGTGCAGGTTGCTTATCGTACCTGGGGAAAGTTAAATGCTGTAGGCGATAATGGGGTAATAATTTGTCATGCTTTGACTGGTTCGGCTGACGCTGATGACTGGTGGGACCTTTGTTAGGTTCAGGAAAGGCGCTTGACCCTGAGAATGATTTTATAGTCTGCAGCAATATTTTGGGAAGTTATTACGGTACAACTGGGCCAACTTCCATTAACCCAACAACGGGAAGCCCTTATGGTGTATCGTTTCCTCAGATTACAATTAGGGATATGGTTCACCTGCAGGCTGCACTGATAGAATACTTGGGTGTTCAATCTCTGCGGTTAGTTATTGGCGGCTCACTCGGTGGAATGCAAGTACTGGAATGGGCGTTATTATATCCAGAAAAAGTGAGAGCAATCGCACCTATGGCCGCTTCTGGAAGACATTCTGCTTGGTGTATTGGATTGAGTGAAGCCCAAAGACAAGCAATTTATGCCGATCCCAATTGGCGCGGCGGTAACTATACAATTGATGCGCCGCCTACCCAAGGACTAGCTGTGGCGAGGATGATGGCGATGAGTACCTTATCGTTCTTGGCAAAGTTTTACAACGCGGTTTGGGCGACAGTCTGATGCATCTGAGCACTTTGCTATAGCCAGTTATTTGCAGCATCAAGGTCAAAAACTGGTAGAACGCTTTGATGCTAACACTTATATTACTCTGACTCAAGCAATGGATCGCCATGATGTGGGACGCGATACCTGCGGCGGGCGTAGCCATCGCCAAGATTATCAATCAGTTTTGCAAAGCATCCACCAACCAACTCTAGTTGTGGGTATTGATTCTGACATTCTTTATCCGCCAGTGGAACAGCAAGAATTGGCAGATTTGATACCTCATGCTCAACTGAGATGGTTGAACTCAATCGACGGTCATGATGCATTTTTAATTAATATGGAAGTATTGAATGAATTGGTGATTTCGTTTCGTAACAGTCAAAAATAACCAGTTTTGTATCTGTTGCTGAATTCAAATTACAGCCAGGTGTAAGGGCACGGCACTGCCGTGCCCCTACGGATGTACCTTACGCTTGTCGAGAAACGCTCTAATT
>CAVYXS010000224.1:0-4743 GCA_963772205.1 uncultured cyanobacterium | reverse complement strand
GTACTAGGGCGTGTTGCCATCAGGAAGTCTTCGTCATAGGCAATGCGACGGTGTTCTCTCTCTCCTGTTGTTGCCAGGGAGTCGGTATAAACTTGTAATGGTGTTGTACCCAGGCAATCATGATCTAAGTTGTCGTAGATAGAGTAGGCCCACTCGCTTAGATAGGTATATAAATCTGCCAATGTCCAAACGGCAAGTTGTTCAAGGGTCAACAACCTTGGTCAGTTGGCGTGGTTGTTTACTGGCTTGGGTGTTACCCAACAGGTTGAAAACAAACTCGGTATTGGTTGTACCGAATAATCGCTCAACTACTGAACCAAAACGGGGTTTGCCACCTGGTCTTGTCTTTTTAATGCAATGGTAGCGTGCTAATAAGGTATCAAAGTAGACGCTATGAAATTCCTTGCCGCCATCTACAACTACGGATTGGGGAAAACGACCAAAACGCTGCACGCAAATACGTAATGTCATTTATGCAAGACCTATAACTGGGTGGGTCAAAGGTGAGATAAACTGCGGACATTCGTCGGGAGTAAGCATCAATCATTAATGTCAGCCAAGGTCGTCCTAAGTTCCGACCAGAAGCTTTAGAGCGTAATTCGATATCGAGTTGGGTGTGGTCAAGATGACAGATAGCAAAGGGGCGGTCTCCGTGCCGGGGTGTAGTTTTAGCTAGTTCTAAAACAATCGGTTCTGTTGGGTATGCGGCTTTTGCTCCCTGACGTTTTAAAGTCTGCTCATAGATTGGACGCTTTTTTAGCCGAGTATAAAATGTACGCTCACTGAGTGGTGGGATGTTGGCTGTACAGCAGGCTCTTGTATATGCACGATAAACTGAAGCGGCTGGAGCTTGTCTTGGTGTCTCGAAGTGTTCGGTAATAAATTTATCTAGTAAAACACTGGCATCTGTTGGTGCTTTGGGTTGGCGATTTCCTCTATTATTTGTACGTGGGAGCAAACCAACATAACCGCAGCCTAGCTTGGCTTCGGCTTCACGAAACTGTTTAACCCATCGGGATAAGGTGCTTTGAGGTATTTCCTGATAGATGTCTGTGTGATGCTGGAAATATGCTTGTACTAAATGAAATCTGCGATTAGCTGTTTGTAGCGCCACAGGCGAGGCGGCATCCATCAATTCACGCACTTCCTCATTGAGGGTTGTTTGTTTTTCTGAGGTGAGGATGTTGATAGTGCCACTGTCAAACAGTTGCAGAAAAAATGCTGTGGGCAATTGCATTGGCTGCCCAACTTGGGGTAGTAGTGTGGTTGTAGTCTCGCCCAAGTTAACTAAAGTCCAAAGTTGTGAGTCCCAGACTAATAAAGTGTTAGGCAAAAGTGTTGTGGGTGAGGTGATTTCTGGATCATCCCCAGTTGTCCCTATCGCTAAATGTGTATAAGCAGCATGAGTTTGCCCGTCTACCCATAGCTGAACTCGCCAATGTTCTACTAGGGGAACTGCATACAAGTCTACGTAGAGTTGCTCTGTGGCAATCATGGCGTAAATATCGTTGGCACGTACTCCAGGTATGAATGCAAGTGTGGCGGCAATGGTAGTTCCTGGGCTGGCTTGGACTGAAGACAGTATTTGTTCTGTAATGGAAAGGGGGACATTGGCGGTGAACCTAAAGTAGTCTTCTAAAAACATTAGGTTCGCCGTGTATATGGGATTTAGTTCGGTATCTGTGCGAACGTGGTATTTGAGTCCATAAGATTCGGCGTAAGCTTCTCCTGGTGGGCAATGCCAATGACCAGTTTCAGTTTTTTGGTAGCGTGAGGGGTATTTTTGGGCTAGTCGTTTTAATTCGGTTTCGGTTTTCCATTCTTCCCAGGCTGCACCTGTCATCCGCAGTACGAAGAAGTCTGGGGTATGGTAATGACCTATTTTTCGTCCGCTAAAGTTTTGGTACTGAATTTTAAATGGCGGTGGTTGGTCATAGAACTCTAACACCTGTGGGTCGTGTTCCATTTGATAAATCGCCCACAGTTCTACTGTGTGGCTCTCGAATTGGATGGTTTGACCCATTTTCCGGCTAGGGTAAACTCCACTAACGTTCTTGGCACGTCCTTGTACTCTTCGGGAAGGTGGGGCAGCCCGAATTGTGGCGATTAAGTCTTTGCAAGAATTAGTTAGTTGCTGTTGGGAACACCAATAGTCAAATTCGTCTTCTCTCATGAGAGTTTTCCATCATAGATAGAGTATTTTCCTTTATCTAGAGACAGTTTTAGACTTTCACTATGCAATACAACGCTACGCGGTCATGGCTTTAAGTGAAGCATATCTTGGTATTTTGAACCATATCTTCAGTTAAAAGTTTATAACTGGGTGATTTTTCCACGGTTTTTTTGTCCAAGTTTTGTCCGAAAGCGTTTTTTAAACTCATTTTCTAATTATGCTTCAGGATTTCAACTCTCTCTCATGTATGAATGCAAAGTTTTATGTTGTGATTGGCGCGAAAGCAGGAAATTCCGTTAACTCTTACTCGATTTATGGTTCAAAATTTTTCCCAAATTATGATTCAAACCACAGTAATTTGAAATTTTCAAAGTTGCGAAAGCCATAGCCCAATCTTTTAATTAACTTGAGTTTATTATTAATTCCTTCCACAACTCCGCTTGTTGTTCTCTTATCAAAATAACCAACTATTTCTCCAAACCATCTCTGAATTGTCCCAATACTTTTGGGAAAAAATGACATAGCATCATGCATCCAATCAAGTAATTTTAATACTCCTTCTCCCCAAGAATACTTCGTTTCAAATATTTCCCTAAACTCTTCTTTTAGGGCGTGCATTTTTGATAATCTTGGTGAGACATCCAGAACAGATTTTAATTTTTCTTTCTGCTTATCGGTCAAATCTTTCTCATTCTTAAGTAAACTATATTTGCTTTTTATTATTCCAGTTAATTTTCTTTCTTTTTCGGACTTATTCGGAATTTTTTCGGCTGCCCTTTTTTCTGATTTACGTGCTGTATCTAATTCGTCTGTAATCTGTTTCATTACATGAAATCTATCTGCCGTTACATCGACATTTGGCATTAATTCTTCTACCAGTTTTTTATACGGATTCCAAAGGTCAATACTGACTTCCTGGATTTGCTCCAAGACGGCATAACCCCATCCCTCAAAGACTTTACGTAACTCTTCACTCCGACGCGATCGCAATATTTCTATCGGTTTATTCGTATCTAAATCTACTATTATTGCTAAGTAATTTCCCTGCCCTTTTACTAGAGCTATTTCATCTATCCCAATTCTTTTCACTCTAGTAAAATCTATTGACTCTATGAGTATAGCTTGTGCATTTAACATCGATTCTATTTCTTCGTCTGTTAAATCATTTCTTAAGGCAACACTACGAATATTACTATCTAATACTTGCTTGATAATATCAGCAGCTAGTCTCTTAGTATATCTCCGGTTTTTTTCTATAAAATCTAACTCTTCACTAAATATTTTCTGACATTTTTTGCAGCGAAATTGACGACGATTAATTTTTAATTGTACTTGGCGATCGCTTATTGGTAAATCCTTAACTATTCGCCAATGATTTTGATGTATACTACTTACCTGATAACCACATTTGGGACAAATACAAGATTTCGCATTTTTTTCGATTTCTATGATTAATCCCATACCTTCAATTTCATAGCAGTTTAATACTTTCATCCCTGCTAGGTTGATTATTTGCTCTACAGGAAATTTCATCACTAGCACCCTCAAACCTAAATTCTTATATTTTAATTACATATCAAACATTTTCACCACCTTCTAAAAAAGCTAAAAATCTTTACTCTGTAATGCTTTAACGGCATATTAATATACAATCTGATTCCATAAATTCAACAATTTTTCTATTTTTTACATAAGGGGAGCGATAGAACCAAAAGTTCTTGCTGGATAGACATGAAAGATTAATAGCTATGACAGAGAATATTTGGACACTAGTATAACTCAGTATTTTTTTAATGCCTGCGACTTCATTAAAGTCTTCCCTGCCTGCAAAATGGTTCAAGTCTCATTAGCTATGGAAAGCATCAAACTTTCTTTTACTTTCCTTTGCTGCCTCAATTACTTCTTCTAGAGTGCATTGGTACACTTCTAAAAATTTGGGAATGTCCTCAATTGGCAACCTGGGAGTGTGCCGCCCAATATCCCAGTTGCGGACAGTTGACTCGGCAATTCCCAACTTAGATGCCACATCTACTGTCCGTAACCCTGCTTTTTCCCTTAACTCCTTCATATCCATAACAGAATAGTACTACCAATAAAATATCAGTTAGTTAGCATAGTTGACAAGCGCAGTTAACTAGCAGATAATATATATACGTAAGAGAAGCGCCCCTGACCGCGAATCTGAAGCGCTTCTTTTGCCCTAAATTAAAGAGCCTTCCAATTATGACTTACACTTCTTACAAAGCACAACGCCTACAAAAGAAATCCATAGCCAGGCTCAAGGAAATCCACCGCGAAATTGGCTGCACAGTCGAAGTAACCGACAGACACTGCAAAGACACCTGGGTAAACGCCATCATCACCCACCAGTCCAGCCAACTAGAGAAAGTTCACAAACAACTGACCACTAGACTCGTCCGGAATATGATTTGGGTACAAAAAAATGGTAGAAAGTAAAATTGACCCTCTACCACTACTTTATTAAATGATTAGTACCTTCGATTATATACAAAAGTATCCCTCGCGTGCAAAACAACTTTTGGGAATTAGTTATGAGCAATTTATTGACC
>CAVYXS010000223.1:0-23802 GCA_963772205.1 uncultured cyanobacterium | reverse complement strand
CTCCAGTAGATAGTGTCACCATCATATGGGCTTTTATCCCCTCTAACCTTCACATAATCGTTAACACTGGAGTGAAATTCGATATGTGATAGTAACTTTAATCCGTTACTATCTGGTTTAGTGGTGAATACCCAATGGTTGTCACCTATGGTGTGCCAAGTCTTTGATGACCCTGGTTGATGCTTCCAGTTTGTCTTTTAGCCCATCTTCTAAGTCGAAGATAGGTTATTCTATCTAATCGGGCGAAATCCCCAACAGTTCCAGCGTCTGAAACTCTATAATATGAAGCCCATCCCCTAATAATAGGGTTAAGGTCTTTAATTAGTTCCGCTTGGGAACGAGACTTACATTTTGTGATGACGCTTTTCATATCATTTTTGTGAGCATCAATCGCCTTTTTTGATGGGGTAATGAGGGTAATAAAACCAAGACGAGATACCGAAACTATTTTTATTTTCTCGGTATTTACCCACTTTTTTATGCTGAATTCGTGCCCATAAAATAAATCCTGCACCATCTTCACTTAAATGTGGGTGCAGTGTATGTGCTACACGGGTCTTTTCTGGTTTCAGTTCTAAGCCAATGCCTTTGAGCCAACTTCTGATGATTTCCTCACACCGATTAATGACCGCTCGTGATTCGTGTAAAACTATGAAATCGTCCGCATACCTTATAAAGGTGGGTTGGCAGATTTTATAGCCGAATCTGGTTTTTGACCCTCTTACTTTCCCACTTTTATTAGCAGGGAATTCTTGATTAATCAGGTCTTCTAAACCATGTAAAGCAATGTTAGCTAATAATGGCGAAAGTACCCCTCCTTGGGGTGTGCCAGCATTTGTAGCTATCAATTCTCCTGAATCTATTACTCCAGAATTAAGCCAAGCTTTAATTTGTTGCCTGACTTTTCCATTCATGTTTAGTTTCAGAAGTAATGCTTGATGGTCGATACGGTCAAAACATTGCGAAATGTCTGCATCTAGTACAAATTTGGCTTTTGATACTATGCAGTTTTTGATATGTTTAATGGCATCATGGCATGACCTGCCTTGTCGAAAACCGTAACTGGATGCTTCAAATCGAGCTTCCCATTCCGGCTCTAAAGTAGCTTTGACTACAGCTTGTAGGGCGCGGTCAAAAATAGTGGGTATCGAAAGCGGGCGTTTTTCAGCTTTCCCTGGTTTAGGTATCCAAACTCTACGTGTTGGTTTGGATTTACCATTTATTCTTAGCCCTTTTGTTAGGTTTAGACGTGCTTCTGGGGATAAGGATTTTACCCCATCCACTCCTGCTGTCTTTTTACCTTGATTGTCTTGTGTTACCCTTCTTACCGCTAGTAACCTATTCGACCAAGACCTCATTAATGTTTGCTGGAGTTTTCGGACTCGCTTGATATCACCACAACGCGAAGCGGCGTAGATGCGTTTTTGCAACTTAAAGACGTATTTTTCGACTTTGCGCCAATCGATACTTCTCCATCCCTCAGTATTCTCAATTGAATCTGACTTAGGCGTATTCATTACTACTTACACCCCTAGCTCTATGCACATTGCGGGTTACGTCTGCTTATCCCGGACGTTACTCCATCCCTTTTGAGGCTTTAACCGTTACTTCGGTTTGGGCGTTTGCTTCTTAACCCATCCTTCCCAAATAAAACTTTTAGCTTGACCGCCTACCTGTGTATCGACCGCCACAGGAGTTATAATTTGGGTTACTTCGTTCCTGATATCCATTGTTTTGAGTCTTTAGGGGATGCCTATCCACCGGGGGTCTAGGAAGTGCGCTGTTTCGGTCGCAAGAACCTAACAGTCCTTACCAAGCACGGTTATTTCCGAACCCAAGGTGTGTCCGAAACACAAGCTTATATCCCTTGGTGAGATATGACGATGGCTCAACGACATTTTGTTTGTTCTCCCCATGAACTCTTGCTTGCGGTTGGTGCTTTCAGCAATTACCACCATTTACCGCTTTCATCCCCGCTTTGCGGTATGAAGAGTCAGTCTCCTCCGTAGGGGCTACCATAAATTAAATGGTAGTTTATGTGCTTTCAACCCCGCACCAGGGCGATAGGACTTGGTTTCTCAGTTGTCACCTCACTTATATGGATATCAAGTTGTCATCAGTAAAGGATTAAAGTGCGGACTCAACCAGAATTGGTTACTTTACTGAAGCCTGGAATCCCCCCAAAATATCGAGTTTCTCCAGAACGAATCGCACTTACACGTATCTCGGCTCAATACCTTTCTTACTTCGGGGTTTTTAATAGCATTTTCCCGAATGCGGCAAGCGATCACTTGCCGCATTCGGGAAACTTAGGTAATATGATGTATGCCCTTTTGACTTGGCGAAAATACGGTTTTCGTAAATACGTATTTTGAACAATTTGTATTGTTGCCAATATTGGCACAGTCTAGCCTAATTTGACCCCTGGAAGAGTTGCTCAATCTATGGGTGGAGTTTTTGCGGCCATTGGTACTCCAACAAGAGTACCCAAACCTCGCGGAAAGTCCCCTGGTTGGGAAGCAGGAAAAAAGCGCCACCGTAAAAACCGATGCCCCATTGTTAAAAAAACAGTATCACGACCACCTAAAAAACCATCGGTTGCTGTTTAATACTCAAGATTATTCATAGTTTTGCTAAGTCTCTGATTAACTCAGCCCTGCTGGGTCTTTTTTCATGGCTTAGTCTAAACTCCAGTTCTTGAAGAATTCGGGGATATTTGGCATTTTAACCATGTCATTGCTTATGCGATCGCTATAGAAAACTCTATGATGCATTAATCATCAATCTTTCTAATCAATAGATTTATAAATTGACATTTTACTATTTGAGCATTCTCGGTCACAGTTAAGGATAAGAACACATGCTGTAAATAATTATCGGTTTTGGAGAAAACTAATGGTTACACTTACACAACTTCACCCAGTTAATTCAACTCCAGGACGTTTGACGATTGAAACTATTGAAATTGCTCCTCAAACAACAGCTATCCGTTCTCTTGACTGGGATAGAGAGCGTTTTGATATCGAGTTTGCTTTACAGAATGGGACAACCTATAACTCTTTCTTGATTCAAGGAGAAAAAACTGCTCTAGTTGATACTTCTCACCGCAAGTTCGAGCAATTATATCTGGATATCCTGACAGGATTAATTGATCCATCTCAAATAGACTATTTGATTATCAGTCATACAGAACCCGATCATAGTGGCTTAGTCAAAGATATTTTACAGTTGGCTCCTGCTGTTACTGTTGTCGGTGCGAAGATAGCTATCCAGTTTTTAGAAAGTATGGTACACCAGCCTTTTAAATCAATGCTGGTAAAAAATGGCGATCGCTTAGATTTAGGCAACGGACATGAATTAGAATTTATCTCTGCACCTAACTTACACTGGCCGGACACAATCTTTAGCTACGATCACAAAACTAGTATCCTCTACACCTGCGATGTATTTGGGATGCACTACTGTGACGATCACACCTATGATGAAAATTTCATCTCCATAGAGGAAGATTTTAAATATTACTATGATTGCTTAATGGATCCGAATGCACGTTCTGTATTAGCAGCCTTAAAACGGATTGAAAAGCTAACAATAGGTACAATCGCTACAGGACATGGGCCTTTACTGCAAGAAAATATTGCCGGATGTATTAATCGCTATCAAAATTGGAGTTTAGAACAGGCTAAAACAGAGACATTGGTAGCTATATTTTATTTTGAAGATTATGGTTATAGCGATCATTTAGCCCACAGTATAGCGCATGGTATCACTAAAACCAATGTAGCAGTTGAATTAGTAGACTTTACTAGTGCCGAACCCCAAGAAGTAAGAGAGTTAGTTACTCAAGCTGCTGGTTTAATTATTGGTATGCCCCCCCAGTCTTCAGTAGTGGCTCACACTGCTTTAAGTACGATTTTAGCAGCTGTTCATCATAAGCAGACTATTGGTTTATTTGAAACAGGAGGAGGAGAAGATGAGCCAATTTATCCTTTACGTAACAAATTTCAAGAATTGGGACTGACTGAGGGTTTCCCGCCTATTTTAGTTAAAGAAAGCCCAACATCTTCCATAGAACAATTGTGTGATGAAGCAGGTATTGATATGGGTCAATGGCTAACCCGCGATCGCACAATTAAACAGATAAAATCTATCAATACAGAGTTAGAGAAAGCTTTAGGGCGCATTAGTAGCGGACTATATATTATTACCGCCAAGAAAGGAGAAATTCAGAGTGCAATGTTTGCCTCTTGGGTGACACAAGCAAGCGTTAATCCTTTAGGAGTGGCAATTGCTGTATCAAAAGAACGGGCAATTGAATCCTTAATGCATGTGGGCGATCGCTTCGTTTTAAATGTTTTAGAAGACGGTAATCATCAAGGATTAATGAAACATTTTCTCAAGCGTTTTCCTCCTGGTGCAGACCGTTTTGCTGGTATTAAAACTTATCCTGCTACTAATGAATCACCCATTTTAGCTGAAGCCCTAGCTTATATGGAATGCGAAATCACTAGCCGGATGGATTGTGGCGATCATTGGGTAATTTATAGCACTGTCCAAAATGGCAGAGTTGCCAAAATAAATGCACTTACTGCTGTTCATCATCGCAAATTTGGCAATCATTACTAAACTGGGGAATGGGGAATTGGGAATTGAATATTCCTTATATATCCTCCCCTGATTTTCCTCCCCTGATTTTCCTGCTCATTTCCCTCATTCTCCAATCATAAAAAAGCTATGTATAAGCCTGGTGAAGATACCTCAATTTCCCTGTATGTAATTAATCGTGGGCGCATTGTTCGTACATTGGAATTGATCCAAGATGTGATTGTCATGTCTCTGTGCATTGGTTTATTTAGTTTCATGGTGTTGCAAGTGAAAGATATGTTTCTCTCTCTATTTCCTCCTTTAGATTTTCATGTTGTGACTGCTGATATTCTCTTTTTACTGATCTTAGTTGAGTTATTTCGACTGTTGATTATTTACTTACAAGAACAACGGATATCTATTGGCGTAGCGGTAGAAGTTTCGATTGTTTCCGCCTTGCGAGAAGTCATTGTTAAAGGTGTGCTAGAAACCGAATGGAGTAAAGTTTTAGCTACTTGTGCATTCTTATTGGTGTTAGGACTGTTACTTCTTCTGCGAGTTTGGCTACCACCTACTTTTGAGGGAATTGATCCAGAACAACAAATATCAAAATTCTACAAAAATCGCATCACAACAGAATTGTCAAAAAATAATAGTCATTAGTCATTTGGCATTTGTCAAGGGTCAAGAGTCAAGGATTAAGAATAATTAGTTATTTTTCCCTCATCCTCCCCATCCTCCCCCATTCCCCAAAGAGGTTACTATGTCCGTCGCTACTTTAACTTCGTCCCGTTCGAGAGATGTACAAGTTGCTGAGATTGGCAAAGATACTTTAATTTTGCGATCGCGTACTTGGGAACGATTAAAATTTGAGGTGGAATACTCTCGTCAACGTGGAACTACAGCAAATTCTTATCTCATTCAAGCGGATAAAAAAGCTTTAATTGATCCACCAGGTGAATCATTTACCGAAATTTATCTCCAGCAATTAGCACAACATGTAGACTTCACTACCTTAGATTATGTCATTCTTGGTCATGTCAATCCCAACCGCAGAGCCACCTTAACAGCATTGCTGTCTCTTGCGGCGCAAGTGACACTGATTTGTTCTCGCCCTGGGGCTAATGCGCTCAAAACAGCCTTTCCCGAATGGGAATCACGCATTCAAGTTGTGCGCTCAGAAGATACTCTAGATTTAGGACAAGGACATAATCTATCGTTTATTACTGTACCAACTCCCCGGTGGGCGGATGGACTTTGCACTTATGACTCTGTCACCAAAGTTCTTTACACAGACAAATTCTTTGGCGCTCATATTTGCGAAGATATTTTGTTTGATGAAGACTGGAAAGGACTAGACGCAGAACGTCGTTACTATTTTGAATGTCTCCACGCACCCCAAGCCAAACAAGTCGAAGTAGCCTTAGATAAATTTTCAGCTTTTGGAGCTAAATGTTACGCTCCTGCTCATGGTCCGATTGTCCGTTACAGCCTCAGTCGGTTTACCTATGATTATCGTCAATGGTGTCAAGGGCAAAAATCTCAAGAGTTGACTGTGGCATTACTTTATGCATCTGCCTATGGTAATACAGCAATTGTTGCTAATGCGATCGCCCAAGGCTTAATTGAAAATGGCGTTAATGTTGAGTCTGTCAACTGTGAACTAGTAGACTCAGCAGAGATTACCCAGATTATTGAAGCTTGCGATGGGTTAATTATTGGCTCACCCACCTTAGGTGGACACGCACCTACACAAATTCAAACCGCTTTAGGAATAGTCCTTTCCACAGCAGCTAAAACTAAGTTAGTTGGGGTGTTTGGTTCCTATGGTTGGAGTGGCGAAGCAATTGATTTATTAGAAAGCAAACTCAAAGACGCTAATTATCGTTTAGGGTTTGAAACAATTCGCGTCCGCTTTAGTCCTACACCAGAAATTTTAGAACAGTGTCAACTTGCTGGTGCTACCTTTGCCCAAAACTTGAAAAAAAATAAGAAACTGCGTACCCCTCGCCAGACTTTCACTGAAACCCATGTAGATCGCACCGCACAAGCTGTAGGGCGGATTATTGGTTCTTTGTGTGTTGTGACAACTCGTGATGGTGAAACCCATAAAGGATTCCTCACTTCTTGCATATCTCAAGCAACTTTTAATCCCCCAGGAATTATGATTGCTATTGCTCAAGAGCAAAACGCAGATTTATTACATCATCCCGGAGATCAATTTGTACTGAATATCCTGAAGGAGGGAAGAAATGTCCGCCGCTATTTTTCCCGATATAGCACCTTAGGAAATAATTCCTTTGCCAATCTGGCTACACGAACAGCTATTAATGGTTGTGTGATTTTAACTGAGGTATTAGCTTATTTAGAATGTAAAGTTGCCAATCAAATTCAATGCGGTGATAGATGGTTAATTTATGCAGTCATAGAGCAGGGAGAAGTATTAGAAACTGAAGGTGTAACTGCTGTTGAACATCGTAAATATGTCAGCGATTTTTAACCGGACAACCATCCGCGATCGGAAGAGCAAGCCCTTTTTCCTCTTGTTGACGAGAAATAGCACTGCCGACGTTGCAACGTTAGCCCATATTGGGAGCAATGCGATTTTGTGAGGTGCTTAAAATTAGGGTACTAAATCACATATTTCGGGCTGCGATGCCTGCTAGGGCTACGCCATCTCTGCGAGACGCTACGCGAACGCAACGAAAAATTGATTTTTATTGAGAATTAGCCCATTTAATTGGGGGTAGATGTAGCGAAGACACTGTTGGCGAAATATTGCTTAACAATTTTGGCAACGTAATATTGCACGAAAATTCTGATTACTTCCGCAGCGATAGGATAATTAAATCCTAAACGCTTAGATAAATTGTTACCATGTCGATGCATCCCCAAAATATCCCTGGTATACCTCAACAAACAGTAGAGGTGGCACGCGCATCTTTTCCAAAAGGGAATATTTATATGCAAATCCGGGATAGCTTAGGAAGCATTTTTGAGGAGGAAGCATTTGTGGACTTGTTTCCCGCTAACGGGCAACCAGCATATGCACCTTGGCGGTTAGCATTAGTGTGCATAATGCAATTTATGGAGAATTTATCTGACCGACAAGCGGCAGATGCAGTACGTGGACATATTGACTGGAAATATGTGTTGAGCCTGACTTTAACTGACTCTGGCTTTGACTATTCAATCCTCAGTGAGTTTCGCACTCGATTACTTGCAGGTGGCACAGAGCAAAAACTACTAGATATATTGCTACATCGCTTGAGGGAATCAGGATTGCTCAAAACCCGTCGGCGACAGCGTACTGATTCAACCCACGTTTTAGGTGCAATCCGCACTCTCAATCGATTAGAGACATTGGGGGAAGGGATGCGCGTTGCGCTCGATAGTTTAGCAGTTGCAGCACCTGACTGGTTAGCAACAAATATTCAGCCTGATTGGTTTGACCGCTATGGTCGTCGTGTAGAAAATTATCGTTTACCAAAGCTTGACTCCGAGCGAGAAGCGCTAGGTAGCACAATTGGCGCAGACGGTTTGGCGCTGTTAAACGCAATCTATGACCCAACTGCACCACAGTGGTTAAGACAAATACCAGGAGTAGAAACCCTGCGTCAAATCTGGGTACAGCAATTTTATGCCCCAGAGCCATCTGGAACTGTAAAATGGCGTACTGTCAAAGATATGCCACCATCTACAATTGCGATTCATTCACCCCATGATGTCGAAGCCCACTACAGTAGCAAACGCAGCATCGATTGGGTTGGTTATAAAGTACACATGACCGAGATTTGCGACGAAGATAGCCCCCGTTTCATCACCAACGTCCACACAACCTTATCCACTATTACCGACGAGCAAGCAGTAGAACCAATCCACTCAAAACTTGAAGAAAAAGATTTACTACCAGACGAGCATCTACTGGATGGTGGGTATCCCACTGCGGAGAATTTAGTAAATAGTAAGACTCAGTATAATATTGAAATTATTGGACCGGTGTGGTCAAATCCCAGTTGGCAAACAAAGGCTCAACAAGGATTTGATAGCTCTAACTTTCAAATAGACTGGGACAACGAGAAAGTTACCTGTCCCCAAGGACACCAAAGTACTAAATGGTTACTAGGACTAGACGTTAGTGAGAAACCTGTGATTCGTGTGAGGTTTAATGGCGTAACATGCAGAAATTGTCCGGTTCGTTCATCTTGCACTAAGTCAAAAACCGAACCACGGGAGTTGACTTTTCTTCCACAAGTGCAACATATAGCACTCCAAACTCGACGACAAACTCAACAAACACCTGAATGGAAAGCTACTTACAACCAACGCGCAGGCATTGAATCAACACATTCACAAGGTATACGGCGCTCTAACCTACGTCAATCTCGCTACATCGGTTTAAAGAAAACTCACTTGATGCAGGTTTTCATTGCTTGTGCGCTTAATTTAGTACGGTTGGATGCTTGGCTAAATGGTATACCTCTTGCTCAGACTCGCTCGTCTCGTTTCAAACAATTGCAACCACAAAGTGCTTAAAGAATAAGTTCAAATAACTTTACCATGTAATACACGGTTGACAACTCCTCAAAAGATTTTTAAAATACCGTGTATTACATGGTAGACAGATCCTATGAAAAAGATGAAAAGGGATATTCAGGGGAAGTTTGCGATTAAAAGCTCGGACTACCGCGAGGTGCGTTCTTTACGACTAACAGATGATACCTGGAAGGGGTTAGGCATCGCCTCTGAATGCTTGGGATTAACCAGGGCTGACTATCTAGAGGAAATAGTTAGAAGTAACCTGACTCCATGTATTACATGGGAGAATTCAAATATTTCTACTTCTAATACACAGAATCTTTCTGAACCATTACCGAGTATTACACGGTATGAGCAGGAGATGGAGAAGCTCCGAACCCAAGTACAGAATCTTCAAAAAGAAAATTTAGAGCTTAAGGAACGATCAGCCATTAACTTTGTGCATGACATTGTAGATTTTGAAGCAATACGCGATCGCATTTTATTTGAACTAAAACTGGGGCGACAGGCTTCAGGATATAAAACGGCCCAAAAAGCGCTCAATCAAATCATTGCAGAACTTAAACTCCTGGCTGAAAGCTTTATTTGACCGACTCAAACCCAAATTTCACCTAATGGTTGATTTTTTCATCTTTACAATGTTAAGCAATGTTTCGCCAACAGTGTCAGCGAAGCTGTCACCAGGGGCAAGATAGGCTGAAAGCATTGGTGGTGTCGGTGGAAGGATAATATTGCCGTTTTGGCACGCTTATGCTTCCAATTAACTTCGGCAAAATTATGCTTCTAATCCTAAGCATAGGTTGTACTCAGTTGCTAAATGTGTTAATCATAGCCAAGAGACTGTTGAATTTCACGTAAGTAAGACCGAACCCAAAGGTTACGCATCACTCCCGGTTTGGTAAGAAGTTGAGTAACCCGACGTTGTGTAGGTTTTTGTCCTTGTGAATGAAGCAATTGAGCAACCTAACAGTATTTCTTGGCATACAAGCTCTCTTTTTTCCTTACCAATTGCATTATTGTATTCTTGGTAACGCTTGGAGATAGAACGAGAAAGTTCAGGAAAATATCTGTATAAATAGCTGTTATTTTTGTAGCCTAGTCGTCGAGAAATTTCTAGGAATGAAGGAGGTGGAAATTCCTGAAGTGCTAATTCGAGAATAGGTTGAATTTTTTGCTGTCTACGCACGCTTTTATAATCAGCGTGTCTAACTTTAATTATTTGACATAATTCGGGAAAATGATTCTGTAAACAAAGCGGATAATGTTTTAGACGAAACGCGACATCTTCTAAAGAAGGTGGTGGGTACTCATTAATTACTTCTTGAAGAACTATATTTAAAACTTGCTTTCTCTCGGAATTGATTCTTGTATAGGACTTTCTTGGTTGTTCGGCTTGATTTGTTGATGAGCCACAAGCAATATTATCAAAAACTAAAACATCTGTTGTCAAAAAATCAAGCAATTTAATTTTCATCTGATGACTTAGTAGCAAAAGTTTATCTATTTGAGGTATTACTTTTCCTTTACACCATGAACCAATTGTTGCTTGATTTACTAAAATAGCGCGAGATAAAGCAGCTTGATTTGATTGAAATTCTTGATTAATAAAAGTAGAAATTGTCTGACTAATTCGATTTGAATCAAGAGGATATTTTATAGTGGGTGCAGCTGCGATTAATTCCCCCAATTCGTGATTCACATGAAGTTGCCAAGCAATTTCATCCGCTTTTTTCATTTTGTTGACTCCACCATTTTTGTATGGGTAACTCCCCAGCCATTTACCGCATTTATTACAGTGTCCGGTCTGAGAATCACCAGAAAGCACAAGTTGTTGATTCAAACAATGAGGACACACTGATAAAAAAGGATGGTGGTGGATTGGACAAATCTGAACTACATTAATACACCAAAGAAGTGGCTCATAAATACTTTTTTTAGTATCACGCCATTCTTGGTAACAAGAAGGACACCAAACACGCTCATGGCGAAGTAAATCCCTTTTAGAAAGCACCTTTTCCCAAGGTCTAAGGGTAAGAAAATGTAAGTCTGTTCGTTTCGTCAGGACGGACATTGCACGTACTAAATTAGTTGCCATTAAGCCCGTTCCATTAGTTGCTGTTCTATCTCTATTAACTCCAAGTATTTTGCCGATACTTTCATTCCTTTCATTTCTTAAGTTTGATAATTTAGGTTCTCTACCCATAAATGGGGCAATTTCCTTTATAAGTAGCCTTCTAGTAGTGATGCAATGTTGTTCAGCTAGTCTCATGACATAGCTTGTTAAACTTTCTACATAAGGAGTCCCTATACCAATTGGCTCTAGATTATACAAACGGCTTCTTGGTGGAATCGGAGATTTTTGCGTATCCCACGATGGGTAAAGTTTTAGGGTTAATGTGGGCATATCACTCAAGTTCCTACTTGACGACGCTTAGGTAATGGTTGTCCGACTTTAGACTGTACTTTTCTCAAAGTTGAATTACCCTGTTGTGGTTGAATCTCAACTTGTTTAATGTCATTATCAATTAGCGCAGATTTTATTGGTAAGCCCAATTCCGCACGCAGTTGCTGAACTTCTCCCTCAATTTGTGCCTGATTATTCTCTCCTTCTTTAATTTTTTTGAGGATGTTTCGGCATTGGGCAACGGATAAGGCACGACGTTCTAGATGTTTAAGCTCAACAGAGTCAGATCCTTCATTAATTGCATCGAACAGTGCATTTTGAAACCAGTTTTTAAGAATTCCTACACAACCCAAACTTCGCTCATAACAGTAATCCCAATGTGATACTAAATCAGGCTCTTTAATAAATGGCATATGAAGTTGAAAACCCCAAATCACACTTTGGAATACTTCTCTGTCTTCCTCTACATCAGCATGATAACGGGGAAAGTGTAAGTAAACACTACGTCGGCTTAACTGATCGCCAACATCATGTAGGGTCAACAATTCGTATGTACCTACTAACCCATGCACAACTCCAGTTCTGTTAGCTAAGGACTTTATAGCTTCAGGTAAATCTGTTAGCTTGCGCCCAGAAGCTACCATTAGCATATGATGAGCTTCATCAATAAAAAATATTTTGGGTTTACGATGTTTAAGAGCTTGCTCTAACGCCCATCCTAAATCAGTTTCAATGACTTTTGACTCAATCACTATTTGCCCCGAATTGTTACGATAAATACCTCGCGTGCCATAGTCAATTTTATGTTCAATTAGTGGTTCATTAAGGGCAAATAAGCAGCGCTTAATATGGTCTTTCGAGTTAAAAATTCCTGATTTTTGAACCACTGCCTCAACTGATGCGAATGGTAAGCAACCAGGGTCAATTTCGAATTGCGGTAAATTCGACTCAACTAACCACTTTTCAATTAGTAACCGTAGGGTAGTTTTACCAACCCCTGTTGGACCGTAAATAAAAATAATTCGTGATTCCGAAGAATTGCTAACCGCCAGTTTGAGAAAATTGAAGGCTTCTTCTAGCCGAGGGTGTGCCATTGTATAATTGTCGAAGTACAATAGCTTTTCCGTCGTTGATTGTGTCAGTAATGCTGTGGGAAAATGCTTTTGATTAGACATGATTAATAAGAATCAAAAATTTGAAGTTTAGTAGGTGTTTGAGCAACACTTTCTACTTGAATGAATTCTAAATTGTTATTTTCACTTGGCTCAACAGCTACTGTTTCTGTCAAATTTAATGATTCATGAAATTGAACTTTATTTCTTTCACACTCAATGACTTTAAATACTTCTTTCCCTTGATTATCCCGGAGACGTTGTGCAAGTAAAACCTCTTCTGCTTCTGCTGTTGAAAGAAATTCCGCTAATTTTTTGGCTCGAACTTTAAACTCTTGATGATGATTGCTTTTACGTTTTTGCAACTCAGTTGTTGCCAGCCAAATTTCTTTTTCTGAACGTCCTTTAAAAGCTGCATAATATTCGCTAATGCATTCAACCCACTGACCACGAACGTAGGCATAAGCAATCCCAACATCAAACGGGTCGTATCTTACTGCTACATATGTTTTGTGAATACTAGGATCGCGGAAAGCCGAATTCCAGTAATGAATTCCTCGAATTTGTATCCCTTGGACTGGGTGAACTTTTACTTTCTGTGATTGTGTTGTTGGTAAAGTTAAAATTCTCAAGTTTTCATCCCAGGGTATTAGTCGGTGAATTCTTAATCCATACTTTGCTATACCTTGATTAAATGCTCTATTTGGAGACATCCCTAAAGTTGGATGTTCTGTTGTGTCATATTCTGAGTAAGCCCATTCGCAAAGATACAGATACAATAATCCAAGAGTCCAAATTGCTAGATTTTTAGGGTTGACTGTTTTGGTCATCAACCTGACTGTTTTGGTAATCTGCGTGTTACCAGCTAAGTTATAAACAAATTGAGTGTTAGCTGTTCCAAATAAACGCTCGCAAACTCCACTAAATCGAGATGCAGCAGGGGGACGGTGTTTGAGCGTGCATTCAAACAGAGCTAACAAGCTCTCGAAGTAGGTACTGTGGAATTCTTTACCGTTGTCTGTCACTATAATTTGAGGCAAACGCGAGTAGCGCATCACACAAATTCGCAGTACCATCATGCAACTGCGGTAACTCGGAGGGTCAAAAGTTAAATAAACTGCTAAGATTCTTCTACTGTAAGCGTCTACCAGAAATGTAGCCCAAGGTCTGCCAAGTACTTGGTCTGTATGTGAACATCGTAGCTCTATATCCAATTTTGTGTGGTCAATATGACAAACCTCTAATGACCTATCTCCGTGTTTTGGTGTTGTTAGCTCTAATTCCCAGTAAAACGATTGTTGTGGGTAAGCAGATCTATGTCCTTCTCTGCTACAAGTTTGCTGCCAACCACTACGCTGTTTTATCTCGCTAATAAATGTTTTATAGCTAGGAATTTGGTCGTCTGGAATTCCTACATTGATGCAAGCATTACAAAAAGCTCCATATACCTCGTACTTGCGTTTTTGTTTGTGGGTTTCGTAGCTTTGTGTAATAAATTCATTGATTAATTCTAAGATTTTTTGGGGTAACTTCCGGTTGCGGTTCCCTTTTTTATTGGAGTGATTTAAAAGCCCAATATAGCCGTAGCCGTACTGTTGTTGAGCCTGTTTATATTTGGCTAGCCAATCCCTTAAAGTGCGTTCTGGGACTGTTGGATTTTCTATTTTTTGACCTAACAATATTGGCTCAATATTTCTGTAACGCCGGTTAGCATCTTCTAAATCTTTTTGGCTTGCAGTCCTTAATATTGAATTTAATTCGTCGAGGTTACTGCCAGCATACATTTGTTTATTAACTGTTATTTGACCCAGCCGAATTTTACTCTCTAGTTCGGTAACTGGTAAGTCAATCAACTCCCCTAATTCAGATCGCAGAGTAATTTGTGTATGACCAACTTTTATCAATGTATAGATTTGACCATCCCAGTTTATTTGTTCTTTGGGAACTAAATTTATAACTGGAAGAGTTATTGTATCTGCACTTCGCAATGACAAAAATATCGATTTATGCGAATCCGCATACTCTCGGTCGCAAAAAACTTGGCATTGTTCTGGCTCAACTAGTAAGCACGCCCCTAAATCTATATAAATCTGCTCGCTAGCAATTAAAAAATAAATCGAGTCGGCGCTAATTCCTAACTTATTGTCAAGCAATTGATTCAGCGTTATCCCTGGTTGAGAACGAACAATATTTTCAATTAAATTGTCCGACCTATCCCAAATATTTTTGGATTCATCAATAGTACGATAATAATCTTCTAAAAAGGTTAGATTGCGGTATAAAATCCAATTAATTTTAGCATCTGAAAAAATTTGAAAATCAAATCCAAATTGTGCGGCATACGATAAAGCAGGTGGTGAGAACCAACAACCATCACTATTCAAGCTGTAACGATGAGGCTGTTTGACAAGCAACTTTTGTAATTCTTTTTCTGTTTTACACTCTACCCACCCAGCGCTCGAAGCTTTGATAACGAAAAAGTCCGGTGTATAGAAAAATCCAAGATTTCGCCCCGACTTGGACTGGTAATTTATTTTAAATGCCGGAGGTTGGTCGTAATATTCCAGAACCGACTCATCATGCTCTAGTTCATATATAAAGGGAAGCTCGACTTTATGAGACTCAAATTGAATGCTTTTTTGATTCTTTTTGCTGGGATAAAAACCTGAAACATTCTTTCTTCCACCCCCAACTCGTCGCGCTGGCTCACTAGACCGAATCGAGGTGAGAGTTGAGATTGATAAAAATGATAATTTTTGGTCGCTACACCATTTTTTAAACTCGTAATCGGTGAGCATTTTTCTTACTCCCTGAAACTTGAGTTAGACATGCAGCCTATTGCAATGGCATACCTCGAAGCCGAAAACACTGATTAATTGGGAGAATATAGTACCCGATTATTACTCAAGCCATTGCACTATACTGATTTATTATTAATTGTACCTATAGCGACAAAAGCCTTTTGAAGCAGTTATTTAATTTAACAATTTTGGCAAGCTTATTGTTCCATTTTCAGTTTCCGGCAGTATTATCGTTCCAATTGCAAAATTTTTGGCATCAGTGATTAACGGCAGAATAAACGTTTCGAGCTTCTGCGTGGCAATATTATCCTTCCAATTTTGGCAATATTATCCTTCCACCGACAGGTGGTAAAGGGTTTGGCTTCACATAGTTATTTCGCGCGTTTTGGCAGTTTTGACAGATACTTTATAAGCAGAACCACACACTGGGCAAAATCGATGTCTCAACGACAACACTGACTCACCGCAATTCGCGCAGTTAGCTCGAATCGGTGTACCGCAAAGATAACAAAACTTAGCTTTGACATTACTCCACATAGGGTCAACCGCTGCTCCAGGATTCCAACACTGGGGGCAAAACTTAATGCCCTGAGCTTGTTTAACCTCCTCCCCCTTACTGACGGCTTCAAGATACTCAGTAGGTACGCTCAAAGCGATCGCTAAACCTTGAATCGTCCTGCGATTAATTTTGACCGTAAGCCCCCGCTCGATCTTCCCCACAGAACGCCCATGTATACCAGCAGCATCCGCCAACTCAAGCTGAGTCAAATTGAGTGCTTTTCTAATCCGTGACACGTAATCAGCAAGGGATTCTCCTGAATTGGGAGTTTTAAAAGTATCCATAAAAAGCTGTTAATTAACTCATATAAAGATATATAATTTGTTAATAAAAAACTCTAAAGAAAATACATAAATCCAAGTGAAATCGGCTGTAACCTTAGCTACCGTTGCTACCAAATTTTTGGAGCGCTCTGGGCTAGCACCTAGTACTAGAGAAACCTATGAGCTAACCCTTGGAAACTTACTGTCAGAGTATGGAAGTTGGTCAATAGAAATTATCAGTAAACAAACATTGGTTGAGTATTTAAATAATCTTTCGTATTTAAAATATACAACCCACCACAAGTATCAAGCAATACTACAAAGCCTACTTAACTTTGCAGTCGAACAAGGGTATATAAAATCTAACCCGATCCGTGGACTAAAGCAACGTCTTCCGGAGCGAGAAAAAGGGGAACATAAAACCGATAATACAATCAGATATTTAACACAATTACAGCTAAATATACTGTATGAAGTTGTAAAAGATGACTTACGTCTCAGTGCGATAATTAATTTATTACATCGCACAGGATGCAGAATAGGAGAGCTTTTAGCTCTAAATTTAGACTCTGTAGATATCAATAATCAGAAATTTCAAGTGTTGGGCAAAGGCAACAAGCAACGTTGGTGTTTTTATAGTAATGACGCAGCCTCAACGCTTGCTAAATACTTGAAATACTCACGGCATCAAAACAATTTAGCTTTGTTTACGGCACAACATCCAGTGACGTTAAAAGTAAGTAGAATTAGCTACCATACATTGCATGATTATTGGCGAGAAATAACCAACACATATCCGCAACTTCAAGGAGTCCGCATTCACGATTTACGACATACATTTGCTACAGAACGGATTGGATTAATCAGTATTGAGGAATTGTGTTCGTTGATGGGGCATGAAAGCATTCAAACAACTTTACGTTACGCTAAAGTCACCTCACAGAAATCCGAATCAGCCGCACGTCACGCATTAAATATTCTGATTAATTCAGACCAAAAAAGCTGATAAAACAGCAATTATATCGAATTACGACCCTTTGGATTTTTCTACTCAAAACAGCATTTTTATCTTTGTTAAAAATATGTACCCGAAAGAAGATAAAATACTTTTGGGTTGGATAGTGAGGGATAAAATGATCTCTAGTTATATCCCGTAATTTATGTGTTGTAAATATTACGTTAATGGCGTTAATTGACCGTACCGCTTACCCTAGATTTAAACAATTTCCCGACCCTAAAGAGCTTGCAGAGCTTTATACACCAACGTTTGAAGAAATCAAGTTGGTAAAGTCCAAAACTAAGAGCCATGAAGGGTTCTTAAGTTTTATGGTGATGTTAAAATCTTTTCAGCGGCTTGGGTATTTTCCCCATCCAGAATGCGTACCAATTGCGGTCATTAAACATTTACGGTCGTGTTTAAAGTTACAAACTTGGGTTAAAGCAATCCCTTCAGGCGTCACCGTGCCAAAACGGGAAAATTGTACGCTAAGGCTGAAAGCTAAGCGCAACAAGGACTAAGCGCGATACTTATTTTCCTTGATCCGCAAGGGACGCAACTTGTCAAAACTGGTTGCTTGCTTCAAATTCCACACATAATCGCCCGTGAGGTTGATATGCTCCCAACCCAGCGGCGATAAATGTCGCAGATATTCTTCAGGAATATCCATTCCCTGTTCCTTCAAATGATCAACGGCTTTTTCTAAGTACACCGTGTTCCACAGAACGATAGCAGCAATAACTAAATTCAACCCACTGGCTCGATAAAACTGGTCTTCATAAGAGCGATGCCTACGGCGGGCTGCGCCTACGCGTACTTCCCCAAGGCGATTAAAAAACACGGCCCTTTTCAGCGTATGCTTTGCCTCACCCTTATTTAGCCCCGCCGTCGCCCGTCGTCTTAATTCTGGACTCTGCAACCATTCCAGGGTAAACAAAGTACGCTCGATTCTCCCCAACTCTCGCAAAGCTAAAGCCAAACGATTCTGCCGAGGATAAGAAGCTAATTTCTTCAACATCAAAGAAGCTGTGACAGTTCCCGTCCGAATGGAACTGGCAAGCCGCAGAATCTCATCCCAAGATTCCTCAATCAATTTTACATTAATCTTGTCACCTAACAAGGGGGCTATTGCCGAATTAGGAGGACTAGGTTCAAAAGTATACAATTTCTTATCAGGTAAATCTCGCATTCGGGGAGCAAATCTAAATCCCAGCAGATGGCACATAGCAAATACATGCTCGGTATAACCGCTTGTATCCGTATAATGTTCCTGGATTTGTAAATCACTCTCGTGATACAACAAACCATCTAAAACGTGGGTTGCATCCCTAACTGTGGCGTTAATTACCTTAACGTGAAATGGGGCATACTGGTCGGAGACATGCGTGTAAAAAATTACGCTTCTATCTTTACCATGCTTGGCATTGACCTCTTCATTAAAACTGCGATGTCCACCAGCTTTAAAGCGCTGACCATCAGAAGAAGATGTCGTCCCATCACCCCAATATGCAGCAAATGGTATCTGTGTATGAAAATTTACCACTTCAGCCATTGCCTTGGAATAAGTTTCATCCCGAATATACCAATCAGCCACCCATGCTAAACGTTCAAAGGACATCCCTTGAATTGCGTCCGCCATCCGCGTTAAACCTAAATTAATACCATCAGCAAGCAGGGCGCTTAATAAAACAACTTGATCAGATACTTGTTCTCCTGAATGTAAATGCGTAAAATGTTTGGTAAATTGCGTCCATGAATCGACTTCTACTAACAAATCAGTCAGCTTAATTCTTGGTAATAAACTATGAACTTTTAGGCTGAATCCATCAACCTCTTTTGGGACAGCATTGGTGAGAGGAGTTATAATTAAATGCTCGTTTTCCATCCTCACATCTACTAGTTTATTTTCAGTCATCAAAGAAGAAACTAGTGCTAATTGTTCAGACAATTCGAGTGAGCGTTGTTCAATATAGGTAGCAAAATCTATCGTCACTGCTACAGGTATTGTGTTAGAAGAGCGCATCACCTGCCATAAGCTATCCGCTAAGAGATAATCTTCAAAATCTTGGAACTGCTTCGAGCCTGCTACCCAAATATCCCCAGAACGTAAACCACTGCGTAACTCAGCTAAAGCACACAGGGAATTTCCGTAAATTGTAGCCGCTGTGCGGGAGATAAAAGTTCGCGAGTTGCCAATTAAATTACCTATATATTGGGTTTTGAAGAAGTGGTTTAATTTTGTTTGTAAGAAGCACCGCAGTAAGGGCAAAATTTGAATTTCAGCGACATAATTGGCTCATTGCAACTCACACAACGATTGCGTAAGGCTGTACCGCAAGCAAAGCAATACTTTGACCGTAAATCAGTCCACATTTGGTCAAGGGTAGGACTCACAAGACGCAAACCCAGTCACAACAAAGGAGAATATGCTACGGATGAACTGGTACGTTATCTTACTCCTAACCAATTAAGTATCCTTTATCGCATGATCAAAAAAGATGCGCGAATGTCTGCGTTAGTGCGTTTGTTGCATACCAGTGGCGCTAGGATTGCTGAGGTACTGGCTCTAGATCTTGATGACATAGACTTCAACACCCGGAAATTTCAGGTTGTTGGGAAAGGCAACAAGCAACGGTGGTGTTTTTACAGTGAAGTAGCTGCTCTGAGTCTAAATCACTACATTAAATATTATAGACACCCTAACCATCCAGCACTGCTTACTGCTCAACAGCCAAAAACTTTGGTTGTCTCCCGCCTGTCGTACCGGATGGCGCATAAATCTTGGACTAACCTGATTGGAGACAGTCCCGAACTCCAAGAAATTCGTATTCATGACCTACGGCATACTTTTGCTACAGAGCGAGTGGGACTAATGGGGATTGAGGAACTCAGGGCGCTCATGGGACATGAAAGCATTCAAACCACATTACGGTATCAAAAAGTCACGTCACAACGCGCCGAAGAAGTGGCACAATTAGCGTTAAAAAACTTACCAGATTTTTGGGAGTAATTTCAGTATATAACTTTAAAGAGTGTCCATAAAAAATACTTTGGCTAAAACATACTATCAAGGTGCAGGGAATGCATACTACTCTGCACCATCAAACTAAGTCCAAATGCACCTTCAAGCTTCGGTGCGGTAGATGGGGATGTCAAAATTGCTCAAAACAACGTATTTTCAAGGCTTTGATCTGTACTCAAGATGTGGGTGTACATTTATCGTCTGAAAAGCTTACTCTGAGCCACTTCCAGCCTTAGCGTACAATTTTCCCGTTTTGGCACGGTGACGCCACTTACGTCAACAATTAATGCGAGTTGCGTTCGAGGTTGATAAAACTTGTGATGTTGATAAACAATTCACAATTAATAAAGAAGGCGACCCTGTATTAAAAAAAGTTCCATCACTTGCTCAACCCCCAGAAGTAGACTTATTAGAGTCTAAAATCCGTGCGTTCATGTCGGAACGTAGTATTTTAGACATATTATGTAATGTCGAGCATTGGTTAAACTGGACTAGACATTTTGGTTTGATGTCGGGAAGCGAAGCAAAAATATCTGAGCCTGCAGAACGTTATATTTTTACTACATTTGCTTACGGCTGCAATCTCGGTCCCAATCAAATGGCTCGTCATTCAAGGGGCGTGGTGACCAGCCACATGATTTCTTATACCAACCGTCGCCATATTAGTGCTGCCAAAATTGAAGCGGCAATTCGGGATATTATCAATGCTTATAACCGTTTTACCTTACCATCTTGTTGGGGTACAGGAAAAAAGGTTGCTGCCGACGGAAGCAAGTTTGAGATATATGAGAATAATTTACACAGCGAGTATCACATCCGTTACGGTGGTTACGGTGGTATCGCCTATCATCACGTTTCTGATAAATATATTGCTTTGTTTACCCACTTTATCACCTGTGGTGTTTGGGAAGCGGTGTATATTTTAGATGGTTTACTTAAAAATCTCTCAGATATTCAACCAGATACTTTGCACGCAGATACTCAAGGTCAATCTGGACCCGTGTTTGCAATTTCCTATCTTCTTGGTATCAAATTGATGCCGCGTATTCGTAACTGGAAGGATTTAACTTTTGTTCGTCCCAGTGAGGATGTTACTTACAAGCATATCGAACCTCTGTTTAAAGGTGTAGCCAATTGGAATTTAATTAAGACCCACTGGTACGACATGATGCGAGTGGTGCTATCGATTAAAGCTGGTTTGGTTATGCCCTCGACGCTTCTACGTAAGTTGGGTAGCTACAGTAAGAAAAATCGTCTCTATCAAGCATTTCTTGAGTTGGGTAAAATCGTGCGGACTATGTTTCTGCTTGATTATATTTCTAATGTCAGTTTGAGACGGGAAATCACTGCGGTAACAAATATTGTCGAGATGTACAATGCTTTCCTTGATTGGGTATTTTTTGGTAAGCAAGGAGCAATTACCGAGAATGACCCGATTGAGCAGGAAAAACGGTTGAAGTATCTTGATTTGGTCGCAAGCGCAGTTATTTTACACAATACGGTTGATATGTCGTTGGCGATTCAAACGTTAATGTCACAGGGAGAAGTGATTCCAATGCGACATCTGGCTGGTTTGAGTCCATACGTAACTAGACACATAAAAAGATACGGAGACTATGTGGTGAATTTACAGAATATTCCTCAACCATTTGAGGCAGCGATTAATTTACCACCTGAAATCTTTGAAATGTAGATACAGCAAGCGTTTTCAGACCATCTTGCAGGTTTGATAGGGTCGAGGGGAACATTACTGTTCCACCCCTCCCATCCGAAACCGTGCATGAAAGTTGTCCCTTCACACGGCTACTCAATGTGTTTCCCTATTGTCACGAAGGGACTTCTGACTACCATCAGTGGCAGTTTTGACATCGTGGCAATGACGGTGCAGTAATTGAAGATTGTTCCATTCCTTTTTACCTCCACAACTCAGGGGTTTTATGTGGTCAATCTCCAATAAATCACCTTCAATAAAATTTAAACCACATCCCATACATTTACCTTTTTGTTGCTTAAGTAGCTTCCTTTTTGTAGGAGGTAAATCGGGATGATTACTTAACCTTAAACTCCAGTAGATAGTGTCACCATCATATGGGCTTTTATCCCCTCTAACCTTCACATAATCGTTAACACTGGAGTGAAATTCGATATGTGATAGTAACTTTAATCCGTTACTATCTGGTTTAGTGGTGAATACCCAATGGTTGTCACCTATGGTGTGCCAATATTTTTGATGACCCTGGTTGATGCTTCCAGTTTGTCTTTTAGCCCATCTTCTAAGTCGAAGATAGGTTATTCTATCTAATCGGGCGAAATCCCCAACAGTTCCAGCGTCTGAAACTCTATAATATGAAGCCCATCCCCTAATAATAGGGTTAAGGTCTTTAATTAGTTCCGCTTGGGAACGAGACTTACATTTTGTGATGACGCTTTTCATATCATTTTTGTGAGCATCAATCGCCTTTTTTGATGGGGTAATGAGGGTAATAAAACCAAGACGAGTACCGAAACTATTTTTATTTTCTCGGTATTTACCCACTTTTTTATGCTGAATATGGTGTCCCAGAAAATCAAATCCTGCTTGACCATCTTCACTTAAATGTGGGTGCAGTGTATGTGCTACACGGGTCTTTTCTGGTTTCAGTTCTAAGCCAATGCCTTTGAGCCAACTTCTGATGATTTCCTCACACCGATTAATGACCGCTCGTGATTCGTGTAAAACTATGAAATCGTCCGCATACCTTATAAAGGTGGGTTGGCAGATTTTATAGCCGAATCTGGTTTTTGACCCTCTTACTTTCCCACTTTTATTAGCAGGGAATTCTTGATTAATCAGGTCTTCTAAACCATGTAAAGCAATGTTAGCTAATAATGGCGAAAGTACCCCTCCTTGGGGTGTGCCAGCATTTGTAGCTATCAATTCTCCTGAATCTATTACTCCAGAATTAAGCCAAGCTTTAATTTGTTGCCTGACTTTTCCATTCATGTTTAGTTTCAGAAGTAATGCTTGATGGTCGATACGGTCAAAACATTGCGAAATGTCTGCATCTAGTACAAATTTGGCTTTTGATACTATGCAGTTTTTGATATGTTTAATGGCATCATGGCATGACCTGCCTTGTCGAAAACCGTAGCTGGATGCTTCAAATCGAGCTTCCCATTCCGGCTCTAAAGTAGCTTTGACTACAGCTTGTAGGGCGCGGTCAAAAATAGTGGGTATCGAAAGCGGGCGTTTTTCAGCTTTCCCTGGTTTAGGTATCCAAACTCTACGTGTTGGTTTGGATTTACCATTTATTCTTAGCCCTTTTGTTAGGTTTAGACGTGCTTCTGGGGATAAGGATTTTACCCCATCCACTCCTGCTGTCTTTTTACCTTGATTGTCTTGTGTTACCCTTCTTACCGCTAGTAACCTATTCGACCAAGACCTCATTAATGTTTGCTGGAGTTTTCGGACTCGCTTGATATCACCACAACGCGAAGCGGCGTAGATGCGTTTTTGCAACTTAAAGACGTATTTTTCGACT
>CAVYXS010000222.1:0-5447 GCA_963772205.1 uncultured cyanobacterium | reverse complement strand
CAGTTAAGGCTCGAATAGCTGTAAAATAGGCATTGTTTCCAAAAATGGAAATCAAGCAGGGTGCATCTCAAAGAATTTTCGTTAGTGTCTCCCAAGATACAAAGTACGGAGATATTCAAAGCGATAGAGGTCGCTATCCCAGCAACTTCAATCGAACAAGCAATCGCTAAAAATAAAGTCGAAGAGGAACGTCATCGCTCATTACCAGCACAATTGGTAGTTTGCCTGATAATAGCAATGAGCCTGTGGTTAAGAGATTCAATGCGGGATGTACTAAAAAATCTCATTGATGGTCTTTCAGAGGCATGGGTAAAAGTTGGTAAATATTGGCGTGTCCCATGTAAATCAGCTATTACCCAAGCCAGACAGCGATTAGGAGCAGGAGTGATGAGACAGTTGTTTCATCAATTGGTACAGCCAATGGCAACTAAGGAAACGGTAGGAGCTTTCTTAAATGGATTACGAATTGTAGTGATTGATGGAACCTGTCTAGATATTCCAGATAGCGATGAAAATGCCAGGGTTTTTGGTCGTCCCGGTAGTCGTCCTGGGACACGAGCGGCATTTCCCAAAGTTAGATTAGTGATTTTGGTAGAGGCAGGAACACATCTAATTTTCGATGCACTAATGTGCCCATATAAGATTGGAGAGCGAGTCAGGTCACTAAAACTATTGCGCTCGGTAACATCCGGCATGTTGTTAATGTGGGATAGGGGCTTGCATTCCTACGCAATGGTGCAAGCAACGGTAAATAAAGGTTGTGATTATTTAGGAAGAATTCCTGCCAATGTTAAATTTTTAAACGAAGAAACTTTAGCGGACGGTTCTTATTTGAGTTATATTTATCCTTCTGGCAAATTGAGAAAAAAAGGCTTTCAGCCAATACAAGTACGAGTCATTGAGTACACAATTGAGAATCCTGATAACCCAGAAGAACAAATCAAATATCGTTTAATTACGAGCTTATTGGACATTGTAAAATTCCCAGCCCAGTTGCTAGCTTGTGAGTACCATCAACGTTGGGAAGTTGAGAATACGATTGATGAACTCAAAGTACATCTTTTAGGACGAAAAACTCATATTCGTTCTCAAAAACCACGTGAGGTAGTGCAAGAAGTCTACGGTTTGTTATTAGGACATTGGGCTATCCGGTTATTAATTTTTCAAGCTGCAAGTAACGCGAATGTTTCACCCTTACGTCTAAGTTTCACAGGAACATTACGAGTTGTTCGTCGTGCCCTTCCTAAATTCCAGCGCTTACAACCACAAGAACTTCCCTTTTTTTTAGTTGGTTAACTGTTGAGATTCTTGACCAACTTTTACCTGAAAGGGTTCATAGAAACAACCCAAGGGTTGTGAAAAAGCCTGTATCAAAATTTCGCTCGAAAAAGGTTAAACACAGAGGTACTGGAACAATAACCAATCCTCCTGTGTTTGTTGTTTCAAGCACTGCATAGCCTTAACTGAACCGTATTGATCTATAATTCCTGCGATTATACCTAAATGGTCTATGTTCTGAAATTCAATCTCTTGATCGTTAGACATGCTATTGTTACTCTATTTACAACATCTGCTTCCATTTTCACATTGGATGAACCTAAAAATTTATGTTAGTCAACCAGGTACATAAACATCTCTTTAACCCATCGAATAATTATTGAATTACAAAAAGGGGAGGGAGAGGCTGCCGTCCGCAGCCTCTCCCTCCCCTCATAATGATTATCATTTTCTCTCAGTTGCTACCTAATAGAAGTATTTATCATTAAGTTTTAAAATCTCCCTTCATTTTATAGTTCATAAATACTATTCGCCGACAATTAGTTAAGTACTAATGAACTTGTGACAGTTAGGGTGCGGAATGTGGGATGAAGACTTGAGCGACTACAATCAAACGCTCTAAGCCCGCAATTTCTCGCCTGATACTGAGATACAAACAAGCAAACAACGATCCAATCGGGGCTGAGGTGCTGAGGTGAGCCATCGTAGTTGCATCCCCATTTAAAATCTTCGCAGCGAAGACGGGCATAAGGGCGATATGAGACATCCCGACGAAACCCTGTAATGCTAGCATTAATAAAATTGCTCTAATCGGCTGCAATTTCGAGACATATTCATAACCCTCATGGAATTTCTGCCAAGTATCCCTCAGATTTGTCAGAGTCTGCATTGGTCTGACTTTAAGCCGCATCGCTAGCAGGGTAAAAATGGCAGGGATATAGCTGAGGGTATCGTAGAGAAAACAATATTTTACCCCTAAAGTAGCAATCAAAATCCCGCCCATAGCCGGACCCAATACCAAAGAGGAACTTAACATCACTGAATTCAAGGCGATCGCATTACCCCAATCAGCGCGATCGTCTACGGTTTCAGTGACGATTGTATGACGCACGGGCATATCTAATCCCTTGAGCATACCATTGAGAACACTCAGTACCAATAAGATAGGAAAGGTAATCCAATTGGTAAAAGTCAGAATTGTTAACGCCAGGGAAACGCTAATTCCCAATATCTGCACCAGCATTAACAAGTCACGACGACTCCAGCGATCGGACAATATGCCCGAAAAAGGAATCAGTAATAACGTAGGTAAAAATTGTACAAACCCTGCAACTCCCAACAACCAAGCCGATTTAGTCAAATCGTATACCAACCAAGGAATAGTTAACTGCTGAGTCATAAATGTCCCAGACATTGATAGTAACTGTCCGCCAAAAAACAGGCGAAAATTACGCCAACGCAAGGCGGGTAAATGGTGGTAAGTGATATTACTGATGCTTTCCCCTAGTTGTCTATGCCAAATTTTCATGAGGGAAGTTTTGATATGTTGTACTAACAATTAGGCTAGCTAATAATTATATGATAATCGTGTAGTTGGTAGGGGTCGAGGTTCCCATTTGGCATAGGGCATTTGGGAACCATTAGACCTCTTGCAAAAGTCCCCTAACAGCCCACCCCCAACCCCTCCCCGTATACGGGGAGGGGAGACTTTGACGTAAGTCAAAGGCGGGGTGGGGTTCTTTGGTTTGATTTATGCAAGAGGTCTATTCATGCCCCATGCCCAAACCCTTGATTTTTCATCACGAGTGGGTAATTCCTAAATTTAGTTCTTATATACTACGATAAATCTATCGGAATAGTGTATGATACTTTCAGTTATGCTCCCAGCATTGGAAAGTTGCTATCAGATATCAGCAAAATTCCCAAGGAAATAGGCGAGTGTGAACACCTCCTGACAGATCAAACTCTGGAGAATTTACATGGGCTACAAACATATAGAAGTTAAACGGGTAGCTGGTTTCATTGGTGCTCAAATCGGCGGTGTAGACCTTTCTGCTCCTCTTTCTGAGGATCAAGTCCAAGAAATTCGCAAAGCGCTATTAAAGTGGAAAGTCTTGTTCTTTCGTGATCAGAACATTGATCATGCTGCACAGGTCGAGTTCACATCTCGTTTCGGCGAAGTGACTTTCGCCCATCCTCTGGGAGAGCCTGAACCAGTTACAGGATTTCCTCAGATCAAACCGGTAGACCGTAAGCTCTATGAGAAGCAGTACGGTTTTCGCACTGGCGGCCCCTGGCACACAGATGTAACTGCAGCGATTAACCCACCAGCAGCGTCAGTTCTACGCGCAGTTAATGTCCCCAGTGTGGGTGGTGATACCCAGTGGAGTAATCTCGTTGCCGCTTATGAGGGACTCTCAGCACCTCTGCGGGCGCTAGCAGACACATTGAAAGCGGAACATCGTTTCAATGGGGGTGGGTATCAGCCCCGCAACGGCAAATTCGCCGAGCGCATTGCTGTTAATCCCCTGGTTTCTATTCACCCAGTCGTCAGAGTTCATCCTGAGACTGGTGAGCGTGCCTTGTTCGTTAACCCTGGCTTCGTCTCCCGCATTGTTGATGTGTCACCAGACGAGAGCAGACTGTTGCTAGAGTTATTCTTTAACCAAGTCACCAAACCTGCATACACCACCCGCTTCCGTTGGAACAATGGTGATATTGCCTTCTGGGACAACCGCGCTACCGTGCATTTGGCTCCTCAAGATTTAGATCATGTGGATGTTGAACGCCTCCTCTATCGCACCACCATCACAGGCGATGTTCCGGTAGGGGTTGATGGTTCTCGTTCAGAAGTGGTTCAAGGTGAGGCTTTTAGCGCTGAAGTACCAAGCGTCTTCAAGCAGAAAGCTGAGTCTAAGGAAGTACAAGCAGTGCTTTCATCAAACTAAGTTCTGAGTTATGAGTGCTGAGTAAATTACAGCAGTTTTCACGTACTTGAACCACACTCTCAGGGCACAGCACTCTTCCCTACGGCAAATGTGGTCTATTTACCTGAAAATAGCTGTAAAAACTACTCAGTACTTATGAACGCAGACATTAACCCTTGTAGCTCTACAAGGGTAGCTTTGTATAACCTAAATTTTCAGGAGACAAAATCATGACACTTACAGCAAGCAGGATTGAGATTACACCCACCGAAGCTGCTCTTGGTGCAGTGATTACGGGAGTTGATGTCAGTCGTTCTGTGGAACCAGAGGTAATTATACAACTCAAGCAGGCATGGCGCGATCGCCATATCCTCATCTTCAAAAACCAGACATTAACTGACGATCAGTTGTTAACCTTTGCCAATTACTTTGGTGATATTCTCCAACAACCTGCCTACGTCCGCAAAGGGGAAACAGAAGAATACCTACCACCCCTAGTTCTCACGCTCGCAAATGCTGCGGCTGAAGAAAGTTCAGTCAATCTCCGACCGAACTATCAAGAACTTTTACCCCATATTGATCACTACTGGCTTCCTGTGCCATCTAGCGGCTCTTTCCTCTATGCAGTAGAAGTACCTGAGAATGGCCCCAATACCTATTGGGTGAATTTGGCTCAGGCTTACGAAGAGCTAGATGATGCGACCAAACAGCAAATTGCTGGTTTGCAAGTTCGCTACTTCAATTTCTATGGCAGTAGGGATCGAGATGAATATGGTAACCCTAAATATGCAGCTGGTCGTGCTGTTGAAGCAGGCGAACGAGTTGCAATTCATCCTCTGGTTCGGACACATCCAGATACAGGTAAAAAGATCCTCTTCTTCAATGCGGCTAGCGATGTAGATATCGTGGATTATGACCATGTAGAAGGAGCAAAACTAGTTGCAAAATTGCAGGAGCATATCAAGCAACCCCGGTTTGCCTATCGCCACCAGTGGAGCAAGGGCGACCTACTTTATTGGGATAATCAGGCAACAACTCACTACCGTCCTGAATTTGATGTCAATGCTACTCGTATTCTCAAACGGGTCAGCCTCCGGGGTAGCCGTCCATTTTAGAAGTTTAGCTAGATCAGCAGAAGCCTCACACCCACTCTTAGGGGTGTGAGATGAATGCGCGGGAGTGGAGAGAGATAGTAATTAATGCTTTTTGGCGTAGCCAAAACAATTAATTGCTATGTCGAGC
>CAVYXS010000221.1:0-10242 GCA_963772205.1 uncultured cyanobacterium | reverse complement strand
ATTGGCAATATCCCGCAGACGGTTGACACTAAAGCGTTTCCCCCAATAGCGAGACACCATCACCAAACACGCTGCACCGCAATCCGAAGCACTCTGTTGAGCAAAAAACGGATAGCGCCGCGTCACTTTTTGCCATAAATGCCCGACTCGTTGGGTGGGGTTGGGAAAATAGGCTTTACTAATCTTTTTTTGCTGCGGTGCTGACGCAGAGGTTGACAAAATGTCTGCATTATGATTTTTTACGATTTTTTCGGCTCGCACAGGGGACGGATCAGAGTCCACCACTCCGGGATTACGGGAGATAGATACCTGGTTCAACTTCTGTTCCTTGCCAGAATTTGCCAACTTTTGGGGTGACAAATTTAACTTGTTTGAGGCAGTGCTGGAATTCTGCTGGGGTTAGAGAATGCCCCAAAGTATGACTCAACTGTTCCAAAGACACTAACGGATCTGATAGATTTTGCACCATAAATGTCTGAATCTTTCTCTAATTTGACAATGTTAATCGGCAAAAATTCGGTATTATCGGGGATATTTGCTGATTTTAGGTCTGTAATCGAGATTTTGGCACCCTGTTTCTTCTGATTCGCGTTGTCTTCGACATTACTGGGTTTTGGTCGTGTGGACAATCCCATTTGTTTGAGCAATCGTTTGAGATGGCGATCGCTCACTTGAACCCCAAATTCTTTAGTCAGATGTTTCTGCAGCCAGTTGGTTGTCCAGCGTCGAAAACAATACCCGTAATCACGGGGACTATTACTCAGCAGTTCCCGCAACCGCTCTAAATATTCTTCATTGACTAACTTCGGGCGACCTATGGGACAATCTTGCCATTGGTGTGCCATTCCAGCGCGGGCTATGTGCGTCCAATGTCTGGCTGTGGCTGGACAACAACCCAATATCTGACAAATTTCGGTTTGAGTTTTTCCCTCATCTGCTAACAACATGATTTCCAGTCGCTGGCTGTAAGATTCGGGTAAATCCTCTTGTAAACTTTTTTGCAGCATTTTCCGCTGAAACATTGTTAAAAATTTACCTTCTGAATCCCTGGGCTGTTTGGTTTCAGGTTTTGATTGATACGGGGACATAAGCAATTCAAACTTAAAACGTCTAAATGGTAAAACCCAAAATCAATAGGCAGACTAATAGAGTCTGATGCGCTTTTACGGTTCAGATATGAGGTACATAGTACGTAATTATGCTGAAAATTATTTTGACTTTATCAGAGTTAGCTGTAATTATTTATTCCAGTGATAGATAAGTAGTTGTCATGAACTATATACACAAGAACACATGAAAAAGAAATTTGAAAGTAAAAAGTAAGATTTTTTACCCAATATCAGTAAGTTTGTTAAATCAGATATTTGATACACGAAGCTATCAGGCAACTGTAAATCAAAGCACATCTGGAAAATCCTCTTAAATTAGTATTTAGATCCATCCCCACTAGAAACTTTTACGGAAATTGATAATTTTTGATCATGTTTGTTACAAAAGCTAGAGAATACCTCGGACTATAATTTTTATATACATAGTATTCTCTTGGTATACTGAGTAAGTCCTCAGATCATAAATAAACTTTGCGAACAGAAGAAGGTTGCTAAAATCCATCGTCTTAGTTATTTTTGTTACTAAAATATTTTACATAAGTTATTATTTACATAATCAAAAAAACTGTAAATATACCTAATCTTTACAAAAATTTCATCGTAGGAGAAAATTACGTAAGGGCGGTTTCTCCCCGCCCTGCGGTGGTTAAATCCAAGAGTTAAACCACATCCGTAGTTGATAATCGTGATGAGAGAGGGGTAAACCCAAATAAATCGGCATCCAGAAAACAAAAGCAGCGACAATGAGAAAAGTAATCGTGACACCGACTGCACGTAGACTGCGATAATAACTGCGAAGACACTGATCGACAAACCAAGCGATCGCTAAAAATACAAATACCACCGCACACATATAATGGTAAATAAAAACGCACCTGGTCACTTTCACCCAAGGTAATAAATTAGCGGCATAATTTATTACTAAAAACAGGGCAATCCAAGTATCAACACCAAGGGTTGCTGGTACTGAAAAATGCTTTTGTTTTACCCAAGGTATGACGACTTGTGATAATAGCATCCCTACTAAAAATAACATAGCAGCGACACCAGACCACCACAAAAAAGGATTACCCATTGCATGAACATCATAAATGACTTTTCCCGCATTGGCAGGTAAATTTGGACCTAGGACAGGTAGAGGATCGGCAAAACTCTGAGCCGTTTGATAATAATAAGCCATTGGTCGCGTCATCAACGGCCATTTGTACCATGCAGCACAATAAGGATGCACATCGGGACTATTTCCACCCATGTGCAGGTGAAAATATAAAATTTCTTGATGTACTTTGATAAAATCAAATCTTGTATCTAGCTGCAGGTGGGGAATCCAAATCAAACTATAGACTGCAGCCGGGATTATTCCTAGATAAAATAACATCTGGAAAATATTTAGCTGAGTCAGATTTTGTAGTGGTGTCTTAACTGCAACTGATGATGGTTGTTCAGTGACAATTGGATTAATTGCATCTACCTCATCTGCTTTTTTTCTAGATAAAAAATTGGGCAAGTATGGCAAAAAAGGCAGCAAATGCATTGCCCAAGCTGTTATCCAAATTAAATAAGCACCCAAGAGGAACCATAAACCATTCCACTTAGTACCAGCTGAAGCACCAAAACTAATTCCTGCCAAAATCAAGCATAAGCAACGCCGTTGTTTTTGGTTGTCTAATGCTAATAACAAAAACCATTGGCCTAACAAACCAAATATGACAATATAAATATTATTCAGGGCATAGCGAGACTCAACCAGAAATATGCCATCACAAGCTGTAAACAAACCAGCAAGTAAAGCAAAGCTACGCCGATGACTTATTTGATAGGCAACAGCAGCCACAACTAAGGGAATAAATGAGCCAGTCAGGGCATTTAACCAACGATAACTCCAAGGCGATCGCAATGAACCAGTCAGCCCATTTACAGGTTCTTGCCAAAAGGGAAAGTGACTGCTAATCCAAATGCCAATACCAATAATATATTGACTGAGCGGCGGATGAGCGTTAAAAAATGGCGTATGGGTGAGATAGTTATTCCCAAATGTGGCAAAGTAAATTTCATCAAATACGAGGGTATTAAATCGCTCCAGCCCCCAAAACCGCAAAGCCAGTGATAGAAGAAATATACCCGCCATCCCAATTCCGAACCAAGGAAGAGCATTTTTACTCAGTTTTCTAGTCATTAGAGATCCTCTTAGGTATCACATCTGCTGGCAACTGAATTATAAAGGTATGGCATTTTGTGCGTCTGTGCATGACAAATACTGATACAAATCTGCTTTCTTTACTTTAATTCTCACTTTGGGGGAAGTGGGGAGATGGGATTGTCTGCTGTCCTCACAAGTTCCTCAAATTGTTGATTTATAAATAAAGCAGTGGGATGAATAGAGTTTACCCACTTAAAGTTGGCAATAATGGTTGAGGGATTGGTAATTACTAGAAACCAGAAACCTCAATAACTGATGACCAAGAAAAACCGAGGTTTATATGTTTAAAAAGATTTTAGTCGCATTGGATCATTCAGAAATTGGACAACAGGTTTTTGACCAAGCCTTGGCTTTAGCGAAGGTAACAGGAGCTAGCTTAATGCTACTGCATGTTCTCTCTGTAGAAGAAGAAGGCAGTCCTTATCTACCCATGTTATCTAATTTTGATTACTATCCGGGATTGGGCGCTCAAAGTTTTGAGTACTACCAAAAGCAGTGGGAAACTTTTAAAAATGAAGGCTTACAACATTTGCAATCTTTCAGCGCTCAAGCAAACACAGCAGGTGTGAATACAGAATTTACTCAAAATGTGGGACTTCCTGGTCGTCTCATCTGTCAAGTAGCCGCCAATTTCGGTGCTGACTTAATTGTCATGGGTCGTCGCGGTCGGACGGGACTGGCTGAATTGTTTCTCGGTAGTGTGAGTAACTATGTCCTCCACCATGCGCCTTGTTCAGTTCAGATTGTCCATCTTTCAGCTAGTACGCCAACAGCAGAAGCAGTTGTTAAAGAACCCAGCCACACTGAGATTATTGGTTAAGTCCTGCTTTGTAAAAATCGGAACTTTTTCAGTAGCCGTCAAATACTGTACTTAGTACAGTATTGTGTAAGTTCATAGCGAATGCTCTGAAAAAAAACTCAGCTTCCCTCTGCGTTTAAAAAAGCTACGAATTAATGCCAAACTGTACTTAGTTACCCTTGATCTGCAAACCTGCTTGAACTAGGTCAAAATTCTGGGGAAAATGGGTAGTGCGATCGCAATCTGCTTTTTCCAGTTTCGCTTCTGTGAGATTAGCTTGACAGAAATTGGCTGAAAACAACAAAGATCCGCGCAAATCAGCCGCTTGTAAATTAGCTTGACTAAGGTCTGCAAAGCTGAGGTCACAGCCTCTGAGATTGGCGCCACTCAGGTTAGCTGCACTCAAATCAGCATAGCTGAGATCAGAACCTTTGAGATCCACACCTGCTAAATCAGCGTTACCCAATTGAGATCGATTAAAATCCCGCTGTCCCGCTGCATACCTAGTCAGGAGAATCGCGGTACTATTAATGATATTTTGAGAATTTACTTCAGACATAAAACACACTCACAAGCTGACCACACAAGTTAATCATAAAACCGCTGATACACATTTTCTACTTCGTCACAAGTTTCTCAAACTTTTCTTTTATTTTCCACTATGGAAGCATCTTTTGTTCATCACTCCGGTTAAATTTGCCAGCATATAACAATTTCCCAGGAGGATATGATTATGCCCTCCCTTAATTTATTAACTCCGGCGATCGCTACCGTGATAGTTTAGTTTTTTACCTGCCAAGACAAATTACACCAGGGTCTGAAGATAATTGACCCTAAGTAGTCAATTTTGATTTTGGGTTACAAACACCAAAGGCGGGGATATGGCGTCAAAAGTAAAACAATGAAATTTACTGTGATGGTAATTGGTTATGGCAATGATTTGCGTAATGATGATGGTATTGGGCAACGGGTAGCTAATGCGATCGCTGATTGGCATTTATCATGTGTAAAATCCCTAGCAGTTCATCAACTTACCCCAGAACTGGCGGCGACTTTAGCCAGTACCGAGTTAGCAATCTTTGTCGATACCTGTTTAACTTCAAAAAGCTCTGATGTAGAAGTGCAATCGCTGCTACCGTCCTCTTGCAGTGGCTTTTCTGCTCATATAGGCGATCCGCGATCGCTTTTGGCTCTCACCTTAGCTATCTATGGTCATTGTCCCCTAGCTTGGTTGGTGACTGTGCCTGGAGTCAATTTTGAATTGGGCGATCGCTTATCACCTATTGCTGAAACTGGCGTAGCGATCGCTTTGATCAAAATTATTCAACTTCTTGACAAAGGCAGAAATCTATGGTTTTAAAATTGTTTTTTAAGCCAATTAATAGTTGCCTATTGCCTAATGCCTATTGACCTCTCTCAGGGAATACTAGGAGAATGTTATTTTCCCAAGTATTTTGATATGCTTCACTTCTTTCGGCATTTACGTTCATGGGCAGTATTAAGCTTACTATGTCTGGTCTTAGGCTGGTCATTCCCCGCACAAGCTGCTAGCGATATTAATCCCAAACTGGAACAGCAGGTATTACAAATTATCCGCCAACACCCAGAAGTCATTCTCGAATCTGTCCAGATATACCAACAGAAGCAACAACAGAAACTCAATCAGGTACGACAGGCTTTTTTACAAGATCTAAAAACTAATCCTCAGGCGTTGATTGGTGACTCTCCCACAACGGGATCGCTCCAATCAAAAACTGTGCTGATCGAATTCTCCGATTTTCAATGTCCCTACTGTGCTGAGGCACATAAAATTCTTCAGCAGTTGCTAGCAAAGCATCCGAATGAGGTAATATTTGTTTACAAAAATTTACCGCTGATTTCAATTCACCCGGAAGCATTACCCTCTGCTAAAGCTGCTTGGGCGGCAAAACAGCAGGGCAAATTCTGGGAATATCATGATGCGCTATTTACTAATCAAAAACAACTTGGTGAAGCATTATATATTTCTACTGCCAAATCGTTGAATCTGGATTTAGAGAAATTTAAAAAAGACCGCTATCTTGCTGATACGGCTATTAGTAAAGATATCCAGTTAGCGGCAAAATTAGGTATTGCTGGCACACCTTTCTTTGTCATCAATAGTAAATCTTTCTCTGGTGTGGTGCAGTTATCGGATATAGAAAAGATATTGGCTGAACCGCAATAAATAACGGAATACCCAAATTTTAGAGGTACGTAGTCAGGACTTTAGTCCTCAAATAACAGCGTAGGGTGCGTCAGACATAAAATTTTCACAGCACATCAGTTACCTCGTTGACTGACACACCCTACCTCAGCACTAAAGTGCTGACTACGAACCATCACTCTTTACGGTTAATTGTGATAAAGGCTACAACTGTTTATTGAGTGCCTCTTTTGCAACGCAGAGTCAGTCTGAGGTTAAACAGAGGGTTTGTTTGATTTTTTGGCTAACCTCTGGGTTAAAAATTACGGAACTTGATCAATAGCTCATGTATCTAATTCAACTAACTAAACCGTAGAGAGAAATTGTGAGGTCATAAATGCGTCGCCTGGGATTTTGGCTATTTTTGCCCGTTACCCTGATAGCTAGCAGTTTTCACTTACTGCCGTTTAGCCGAACCGTAGCAAAAGCTACTCCATCTCTAGAGCAAAAAGCCAGTCCAACTTTGTTAGCACAGGTAAGTTACGTCTCGCCGTTGGAACAACAAGTCATTAATGAAACAAATAAAATCCGCACGAATCCTCAGTCATATATTCCGATTCTGGAAAACTATAGAAAGAGTTTTCAGGGGAATCGCATCAAGATTTCTAATAATACCTATTTAGTGACTCAAGAAGGTGTTAAACCAGTTGATGAGGCGATCGCATTTCTCAAGTCAGCCCGTCCTTTAGGATCATTGACTGCATCTAAAGGTATGTCTTTGGCTGCTAGAGATCTCGTCAAAGACCAAGATCCAAAGGAACAATAGGTCACAATGGTAGCGATGGTAGTGACCCTTTTACTCGCATGAATCGCTATGGTAAATGGCAAACTACTGCAGGTGAAAATATCAGCTATGGCCCTAACACCGCCCAAGAAATCATCATGCAATTAATTATTGATGATGGCGTACCGTCACGCGGTCATCGAAAAAACATTTTTAACGGCGCTTTTAAAGTCACTGGTGTTGCTTATGGGACTCACAAATTATATGGAACTATGTGCGTGATTGATTATGCTGGGGGTTATCAAGAAAAATCGTAGTAGGATAGGAGAGGAAAAATAAAGTTTAGATCAAGGATGAAGTCAGAAGTGTGAAATTTCATCCTTGATATTTAATTGTTTCCGAAAACTTTTGTTCTTGACTTGAAGGTAAATATCTATTGACTGATTGCTCCTAACTTGTGAGGTTGTTAATGGATAGGATTTGCTTGCGGACATTTTGGCCGGAAATGCTGCAAACAGGTATTCATGAGTCAGCACGGGAAAATATCCTTTCGCCTTTGGAACAACTTGTAATCACGGAAATGAACAAGGTGCGGACAAATCCCCAAGCATACCTCCCAATTTTGGAAACCTGGAAACAGCGCTGTCAAAGTAACCAAGTCAAAATCTCCGATCGCGTTTATTTGCAAACTCAAGAAGGTGTCACAGCAGTTGAGGAAGCGATCGCATTTCTTTTGTCAGTGCGTCCTGTGGGAGTTTTGAGTGCATCTGTGGGTATGTCTTTAGGCGCTAGAGATCATGTCAAAGACCAAGGCCCTAAAGGAACAACAGGTCATCATGGTAGCGATGGTAGTGATCTTTCAACTCGTATCAGCCGCTATGGTGATTGGCAAATGACTGCAGGTGAAAATATCAGCTATGGTTTTCATACTCCCCAAGATATCATCATGCAGTTAATTATTGATGATGGAGTGCCGTCACGCGGTCATAGAGATAATATGTTCAACCCTGGTTTTAAAGTCGCCGGAGTTGCTTTTGGGATTCACGCTACCTACAGACAGATGTGTGTCATTACTTATGCTGGTGAATATATAGAACATTGGTTGACTGTGCCGGAAAATATGTGTGGAATAGTTCACCTCTAGCTGTATGTGACAATGAAAGCAGCAATTGTTCGGTAGACAGGAAAAAGGTGAATCATGGGCGATCGCCATAGTTACACGGCTGCTGGGGCTGCACATCTTAATGTCTATCTCCAAGGTCAAGGATTTCCCATTCTCGGATTACACGGTCATCCTGGTTCTGGCCAGAGTCTTGCGGTTTTCACCAATCACTTGTCTAAATGTTACCAAACTTTTGCTCCAGATTTGCGAGGATATGGCAAAAGTCGCGTTCATGGCAATTTTGACATGGACGACCATTTAACAGACTTAGAAGCGCTGCTAGACCGCTTAGAAATTAAAAAATGTCTAGTATTGGGATGGTCACTTGGTGGCATTCTGGCAATGGAATTGGCATTACGTCTACCACAACGGGTGACTGGGCTGATTTTGATAGCGACGGCAGCCAGACCCCGTGGCAATCATCCCCCAATTACTTGGCAGGATAATGTGTATACTGGTGTAGCGGCGCTCTTGAATTGTCTTAAACCGGGTTGGCAGTGGAATATTGATACTTTTGGTAAGCGATCGCTCTTTCGCTACCTGATCCAACAACATACACCCACCGCCTATAAATACATCGCTCAAGCAGCGGTTCCCGCCTATTTACAAACTTCTCCTGCGGCTACTCGCGCTCTTGACACTGCATTACAAGCAGGATACAACCGAATTACAGATATACCACAAATTGAATGCCCAACTCTGGTACTCGCTGGCGCTCAAGACCGTCACATTACCGCTGATTCTAGCTTAGAAACTGCTCGTCACTTAAAAAATTGTCAGTGGCAATGCTACCCCAATACTGCTCATCTTTTCCCTTGGGAAATTCCCCAGCAGGTATTAAGCGATATTGACACTTGGTTACAAGACAATCCCCAGATTACACAATTTTAGCTACTGGTAAATTTAAAACTGTGGATTTTTATCATCGTTCCCTGACTTGTGCAGGAAACGATGAACGCCTTTGGAACTGTATTACATTTGACCGCTAAAGACAGGCTTTACTTTGCGGTCAATTCTTTCCCCCAAGTCTTCAGCAATTGTCAAAGCATCTGGTTTACAACGCTTTACATTCACAATAATGCCCTGTGCCCCTTCTAATTCTAAATCCTCTACATAACCTTTGATGGACAAATTGGCCTCCGTCGAATTTAGAAAAGGACCGAAGTAGTAAGTGCAACGGGGATTCTGTGTCACAATCTCTACCCACCAAGCCAGGCCAAGGTTATCGATTGTGTTAATCAACGTTTCTTTGAGATTATCCCAAATGGTTTTCATGGTATTTGCCAGTTTATAAATGAGGTACTGGATGTTATACGAGCTTTTGCTGTGTTTTTTCCTTTACATTTCTTTATACTCTGTTACTCTCATTTTTAAAAGTAGTTTTTGGTAATCGATCCAGGTAGTGGGTATTTAAGAACCGTTGGCGATAAATTTCATAAAGCGCCATACCGGAGGCTACAGAGGCATTTAGGCTGGGGGTTTTACCCTGGAGGGGAATTGACACCAAAACATCACAAGAGCGTTGTGTAAGCATACTCAACCCTTCGCCTTCGGAGCCAACTACCAAGACAATTGGACCTGTGAAATTCACTGTATGCAGGGGTTCGCTACCTGATGCAGCGGTGCCGTAAATCCAAAAACCAGCGGATTTCAAGTCTTCTAAGGCGCGGCTGAGGTTGACTACTCTAGCTACGGGAAAGTTTTCTAATGCTCCTGCTGCTACTTTTACCACAGTTGAAGTGATCCCGGCCGCCCTTCTTTGAGGAATTACTAATCCTTGGGCGCCGATTGCTTCGGCTGTGCGAATAATTGCGCCCAAATTGTGGGGATCAGTGATGCCATCAGCGACTACAATTACTGGATCGCTGGCAGATTTTGCTTGTTCAAGTAGTTCGTTTAATTCTATATAGGTGTAGGGGGCTATTTGGGCGGCTATCCCTTGGTGATTAGCCCCATTAGTAATTTGGTCTAAGCGATTGGGTTCAACTTCATCAATAACGGCGCCATTGTCTTTCGCTTGTAGC
>CAVYXS010000220.1:0-9270 GCA_963772205.1 uncultured cyanobacterium | reverse complement strand
ATAATTCTCCAACTAACGGCACTAACTTCAGGTTCTAAGCTCAGGCGACTAACAATTTGTTCTAAAAAAGCATCATTGCGGTCTTGAGTGACTAAATCGGCTTCTACTTCCACACGATCTGGTGTTTCTTCTAAATCTTCACTATGTAAAGAACGCAGACCCATAGTACCATTATTGACGACTTGTAGGAGTAATGCACGTACATGAGCTTCATGTTGACTGCGGCAAACGACTGAGCAGCGATAACATAATTGTACTTCAGTACCTTTGAGGGGTTGTTGGTTGATCTTATATCCTAATGGTCGCAGCAAGATATTGGCAATTAAAATTGCTACTGCGCCGATAAATGCTTCCAGAATTAACCCCGAACCAGAGAAAGTACCAATGGCTGCTGCACACCACAAAGTCGCTGCTGTATTTAATCCTCTAATAGTTGCACCCTCCTTAAGAATCACACCACCACCAAGAAAACCTATCCCGGAAACTACTTGAGCCGCAATACGAGTAGGGCTGGAATCACCAGGAGTCATGGTCGATAACATAACAAATAAAGCTGCACCGACACAGACTAGAGTATTTGTCCGCAATCCTGCCATCCGTTGTCGCCACTGTCTTTCTAGTCCAATTACAGAGCCTAGTAAAAATGCTACTGTCAAACGAATTGTAAAATCTAGCCAAGTCATAAGTTATTCAAAATTCCCAAATTATGCTTAATAGCATATTAGGAGTTCGAGAATTTATTCAATACTTAATCCATTTTTTCATTCTTTCTGATACATGTACTTTACAACTATTTTTTGACTAAACATTTGGTGATTTCAGGTTAAGGTTTATCGCTTTTTTCTTAAGGAAAGATTATGCCTGTCAATTGTTTGCCCTGGAGTGACTTCCTGAGTTAGATATCCAGGTTAATGAATAAATTATAAATCTTGAGTGACATGCTCCACACACTCACCCTGAAAGGGGAGTGTGGGACTTCTTTTTGTTTAAGTTAAATAATTCGTAATACTCGCGTTCTCTACGTTCGCAAAGCGTGTCGTAGACAGACGCACTCGCGAACGTCGAGAAGCCAGCTACGTAATTCGTAATTAAGTTTTGTCATGGGGATTTAACCCCAACACAAAACTTGCTACCTCTAGAGGTAGGGGTATTAAATCCTTTCATTTACTGTCATATCCTTCATTCCGTGAAATCCTTAAATCAGTTAAATCAGTGATAAAAATTGTACAATGATTCTTTATTGGTCACTGTACAGTCATCTAGGATGGTTTGGTGGATGAAACTTTTGTGGGTTTTTATAATTGCTTTCCTCTGCTTTGATTTACCTCATTTTGTTAAGGCATCTGGGTCAATTTCCCAACTTTCAGATAATAGTTGTACCTTAAGGGTATTGAAAAAAGGAGAGGGTTGTTTCCTTTACAAGGTTAAAGCTGGCGATTTCTCTATTCCTGTTTACTACTACCTACCTAATCAATTGGAGGCAAATACTCAAGTGGTATTTGCTATGCATGGCGAACAACGGAATGCTGAAGATTATAGAAATGACTGGAGAAATATCTACAATCGCCAAAGCCGCGACAATCTAAATTTTATCCTGCTTGCTCCCCAGTTTAAGCAAAAGCGCTAAGCTATTGCGTATTTAATTTGTATATTGGACGCGGGCAAGATGCCCGCACTACAATAATTTTGCGTTTTCGTGTTATACAATTTAGCTGCACATCAGCTTATCCATTGGCTCCAGGGTATAATCTTGGCAATATGTTTACAGCAGATTTGAAGATTCTCAATCCTCGAAACCAATGGGCATTTACTGAAATTGAAAATATTTTTGACTTTGTGAAAAGAAGCACCAAAGTCAACGCAACCAATTACTATCTTTATGGTCACTCTGCTGGCGCACAGTTCGTACACCGAATGGTCATTTTTATGCCCCATGCACATATTAAAAAGGCTATCGCTGCCGAGGCTGGTTCATACATCATACCCGATGAGCATAGGGACTATCCCTGCGGTTTCAATAAAGAAACTGGAGATCAACTGCCATCTGTGGACTTGAAAACGACCTTCAGCACACCAATGACAATCATTTTAGGCACAAAAGATAACAAACCTTTATCGGATAAGCATGATACTTATAAGTGCGATGCACAACAAGGTTCTAATCGTTTGGCTCGTGGGGAATATTTCTACACTCAAGTAAAAAGCATTGCTAATCATCAGAAAGAAGATTTTCAATGGACTCTCAAAAAAGTTACCGCGGCTCACATTGTGGCAAAAACGAATCCCCCTCAGGAAGATCCTATGTTAGTGTCTTGTGCTGCAAAGGAGTTTTTTCCGGAATTAACGGGGGTTAACTGCAAATAGAGCAGTGTTACCGAAGCGGCAAAAGCGTGCATTTGAGCTTTTTGACTACAGGGTTATAGAGGAAAACTCAGGAGCGATCGCTATTCCTACTGCAGGTATGGCTCTGTGGGCGTTGCTGAATTGAGATATGAATTTATCTCACGCAAAGACGCAAAGGCGCATTCGCGGAGCGTCTGTCTACGACACGCTTTGCGAACGTAGAGAAGGTACAAAGAACAAGAAAGGTATTTTTGGCATTTCATATCCTGATTCAGCAACGCCGCTCTGTGAGGCATATTCTTCACCAAAAGTGTGGGAGATCCCAACTCTGAGCATTGTTGGAGGCGCGATCGCAGTTGCTCCTCCATGCCAAATGGACCATACCCTAAAACTCCACCCAAGAGTGGGTGGAGTTTTTGATCACGAACTTGTGCAATACTGTACTTATAAACTAAATAGGTTAGTGCTATTAGTTGTGGGTAATGGATAAGCTTCCTCTGCTAAAACATTACCAGTTTTGGGATCTATAAATGTTCCGCGTGTTTGTGGTGATATCAAAAATTCTCCAGAAGCATTCCCACCAATTTTATTCACTTCTACGAATCCGCGAAGACCAAAAATTGTTTTTGTAGTATCAATCGGTACAGTAACTTTGCCTCCTAATAAAGCAGCGATATTGGGTTGAAGTAGAAATATACCTGTCACACCAGGATTGATGGAAGTGTTAACTACAGCAGTTGTTGTTGTAGCATTTGTGATAATTGACGGCGTGATAGCTGTAAACTTTTGGTTATTTGTATCGAAGACGGCAAAAGTATCTGTAAACTTCAAATTGTATTCATTTGAGGCTGTAAACGCTAGTTGTAAAGTAGCTGCACTACTGCCTATATTAGAAATTAAAGCAAAAAAAGACTGAATGACCAGTGGATCTGGCGCACCTGTAGGATTTATTTGTCCGGAAATAATATTAGGGGGTTGAGGTATAATCGGTTCAAACAAAAGCTCGAAAGAAGATAGAAAAGTCATGACAATTTCCTCGAAAATTAATACATAAATAGATGGTAATCAAAAATTACCATTAGAGATTGACAAGGCTCTTATGTTTGAGACACAAGGTTCTGATCAACTCTGGCGCAACTGCGTGCAACTAAGTAGGTGAACGCTTGCTGTTACCTATGATGCAAAAATTTTCCTTTAGTTGATAGTACCCCTACAGGTACTATTTTGGCTTTGGGAATAAGTTAATCTCAGTAATTTGTGGACACCGGATTATTAATTAGGGTGAACTACCGTGTGGCGGGGCTTCGCCCCCTCTTTTGAACATCCGCGATCCTTGAGCTAGTGTCCATCCCATCTCAACTTAAACGGTGAGCGATACGGCTAATTCCGTTGCCAATGCGCTCTACAAGATTGGCGGTTATGCAGATGTTGGGTTAGCCTGCGGCAATACAGATCTACATGCCTCAACCCAAATTACAGGCGATGGCGTAGCCCGCTTCTGGCATCGCACATCGCACTTGGGGTTGAATTTAATACTCCGATTCGATGGGCAAATCAGGTGATTGATTGACCGGAGGTAAAATGACTTCCGCCGTGCCTGTAGTTATGTAGTCAGCAGCAGTTTTGCTTTTGAGTCGCTCAAAAGCCTCATGCAGACATTGTGTGGGACGCCTTTCGTGTGGATGCCAAGTATAAGGATCTATAATCGTAATTTGAAACTTGTTATAGTCTGCCGGGTCATATGTCCCAATCAACCGCCAGTCAACTTGATCTATGTTGCCATTAGCGTTACGCCAATCTTCCGAGTCATAGTCAGATTGTCGGATTGGTGGAGATCCACCATCATCTACACCCTTGCCAATTATTGAGCCTTCGATAGTGCTACCACTAGCGATCATTTCACCCCCGATCTGATCGTTAATGAGTTTGGCAATGCGTGAGCGAACCCGTGGGTTAGCCACAAACAACTCTTGTACATTTTCTAGGTAGGGCTTACCACCACCCGTGACGTAATGAATTAGGTGCTGACGTGCGTTGGGTTGATTTTTAAAATAGAACTCACTAAACAATGTATAAATCTGTTCATCGCTCAACAAGAAACAAGCCGTTTCAGATGCAGCCTCTTCCCATGACCACTTTTGTATCCCCGGCTCAGAAACTGCTGATATGTTGTTTTCGGAAGCTGAAAACTTTAGCTGCACAGTTGTCTGTTCAGAAACTTGCTTGGTTTGAACTCCACCCGTCTGCTGCACAACGTGTGTAAGCTCATGAGCCATCAACTCATTATTACCTGGGGACTTACCCGCTCCAAAGTAAACATCGCTACCATGAGTAAATGCCTGTGCGCCCAACTCTTGGTTCATCTGCACCGCTTCACTGCCCGTATGCACCCGCACCTGACTAAAGTCAGCCCCAAAGCGCGGTTCCATAAAGCTCCGCACCTCCTCCGACAACAGACTGCCCCCACCCTGACTAGCATTCAACCGACTCTCCAGATCGGGCTGCACTTGGGGAACTCCATCAGCCTGCCGCTCCCGATATGAAGTACTAAATTTCGTCTGCACTGCTGGTGCAGGATTGGGTACATCCTGATCGAGAGGCTCTGCACCAGATTCATCTTGGTTTTGAGGAACCTTTTCTAGCCCACACTGAACCGGGCTCACCTTGGTGCCTTGATTCAAGCCATGCTGAGTAGTGGTGTCATAAGCATTATTATCCGTATCAGCTTTGGTAACAGTATCGTTAAAAGTTGTGTTCGCATCAGCTTTTTTTTTACCCAGAAGCTTAGTGTGCAAATTGCGAAAGGCTTTCTCATCAATGCTGATGTGACCATTTTCGTGGGTATCCAGAGCAGTGTAGAAGCGTGCCCATTCCTTTCTAACGGGTTCACACTGTTGGTTTAGCTCAGTCCAGACAGGCATGGACTTGGTTTCTGTGACCTGAACATTTGCTTCGTAGACAATTGGATCTGGGTTATCATCCACCTGGTAAGTGTTGGAGTCCCATCCCGGCGTACAGGTGACACTAGCAGCCTCCCCTTTACCTTGAGAAGTTAAATTGGTGATAGCTTCGGTAATATTTTTGCCAGAGGCGGTGATAGTAGCATTATTTTTTGTGATCTGGGTCGTACCTTGTTTGGGGGGCATCCCGTTCGGTTCCCGTTGAATTTCAGGGGTGGGCTGAGGTTCTAATGCTATTGGCGTAGAAACAACGCTATCCGAACTGCGTTGAACCTGCTCCTCCTCCTCACAAGCTGTACATTTGCGCTGCAAGGTATCTTCTACAGGCTGTACACCATCCGCGTTAGGTTTATCTGGCACAACCATCCGCATCACCTGATTTGCCATCCAATCCGCTTCCTGCTCATACTTGTCTCCTGGTTCTCCCACCGTCAATTTCGCCTGGGGACGACGCAAGGCGTAGCGACTAATGTGGTGTCCAAAAGATGGTTGCTCAAGGGCACGTAATAACTTGGATCTTTCATCAGCCGCCTGCGCTGCTTGCTGCTCGGCTGATTCTGGGGTTTGTGTTTGAATTACATTATTCGTTGGTAAACCAAAGCCTCGCACTGGGTTCGCCAAAGTCGGAGTATGTGGTGAAACAAGGGATGGAGAGGAAAAAGTTGATGTACCTGCTTTCTTGCGCCCAAACGTAAAATCGCTCATTTCACCCTTCCTTTATGGATGGCTACAGCCGTGATTCTTGGTGCTACGCATTTTCTACCATACAAATTTTACAATTTGTGGAAATGCTGACGCTATAGACTTAAGTCTAATTTTATAAAAAGTCGGTGGGAAACTCCTACCCTTGAGTTTAATAGTAGTCCGTCATACTAACAATGCTAATCCTGCGGGATACACTTGATCACAGTTGAAAGATGCAATCGCTTCTTTGTTCTCCCTGTATTGCTCATATCTAGGTAGTATCTAGGTAATTGGGACTGAAAGCGACTGAGCGAGCGCTTCATCCATCATGATGATCACCTTGACATTATCATGATATTGGTGATATCAATGCTTTTGTGATATCCTCTATGCCGTTTGCCCTGAGCTTTAACCCGATTTTGCATAAAGGGATCGGTAGAACCAAAATTAAGGAGTCGTGTAAAAATAAGTTGAACAATTTAATATTTGTAGTGCGGGCAAGATGCCCGCGCGAGCAAGATGTTTGTCCTGCGAACACGCTCTCGCGAACGCACTACTTATTTTTACTTGATGCCTAACTGCCTACAATTTTCCCGAAATCAGGCAAATTAGCTTTCAGGTAAGTAGATAAATCGCTTAAGCGGGCGGTTTCAGCTGGTGAGAGTGGGACTACTGTCTGGTTTAGCTCAAAGTAACGTTGAACTGATGTCGCTAGACGTATTGTGTTACCTAGTTCTCCTAGTACATCAAAGTAAGATACAGATGTAGTTGAGGAAGTTACTGGATAGCTAGACGTTTTATTGTATGCCGCTAAGACTTCTGCTGCTAAGTTTTTTTCAATTTGATCAGCAGCTAGGGTAATTCCTTTTTTGATATTGACAACAATATAGGGACTTACTGGTTGCTCGCGAGTTGAAGTAATGATAGCATTTTCCTCCATCCGCAGATAGTCTAAATCAACTTCTTCAAAGAAAAAGGCATAACTCCCAGTTTGTAATGGAGCTTCGCCAATTATTGGCAATGTTTTGGGTTCATAAGAATAGAGTGCTATGGATGCAGTTTTGATTTCAGGTTTAAACTTAGCCTGAGCTACCTTTTTTATAATATTGTTGATTCCTTGTAAAGCTGCTTCACCTAAAGCTGTATAAGGAACAAGAGTAGGAAAGGCTCCACCTACTTGTGTGGCAACTTCTGTTAATGCTTTTGTGACTTGATCTTCTGTAGAATCTCCTAATCCTTGACAAAAACTGCTGAATGATAGATACAATCTGTCAGTTTGGTCAAGTGATTTTTTATTTTTTTGGAAATCTTCGACTATCGCTACATTTTCTGCCCAGATATTTTGTACGATGTCATTTGTCATATTATCAATGTGAGTGAGATAGTGAGCTTTTAGGCTAGGTGTTTCGCTATCACCTAATCCCATCTCACTTACTAATGCAAAATAATCATTCCCAAACTTTCCGGCCAAATAATGGTCTTTATATTCAGTATAAAGTTGCTTTGAAATAGTCCTAATGGAAATTGTAAAATTTTCAGATGGAACAATCAAAGCATTTTTATCTTTATCTATGAGATAGGGATCACATAGTAGTCCTGGTTGATTAATTGGGACTCTGCCGAGAGTTGACTTGATCATTTAAGTAGTTTCCTTATTTCATTGGAAGTCGGCGGGAAACTCTCTCACCTTGAGTCCGCTAAACGATAGATTTTAGTGGGGTTTTCTAGGGCTAAATGACGTTGAGGATTATAGATTACTTCATCTGGAAAATACTCATATCCTGGTGGCGAGCATTGTGGAAAGCAGATAGGGGGAGCAAATACAACGCTCTTTTGAGCAATATTATGCGTATCTGGAGGCAGAATAATTTCTAACCCTAGTTGCTGGTTGATAGTTTCTTGACCATCTTGACTTGGTTGGATTATTTCTCCCTCTTGTTTATGGTCAGACAGTTTTTCTATTCCTTCTTTTGCGCTCAAAGCTTGATTTAATTTCTGTATCATTTAAAGATTTATTTCCATATAAAACAGCCAGTATTGTGTTATATGCTACATCATATCTATTCGTCTTTATAAGAGGTTGGGTAATATCACCTGAATTCGTTAATTCCTTAAAAATTCATTTTTGTGTAAAAACTTACATCAAAGGACATTAATATCTCGTGCTAACCCTTATAAGTAAACTACCCACACTGACTACCACATGGCTTGGGGCGATTTCGGAAAAACTGTAAAACTTTCTTTGAATGCATAGATGGGTAGCGACAAGTTGCGCTACATCATACCTCTTTGACAACTTAATTGCCAATCTGCGGAATTGAGTACCATAAAGTTGTAAGTAAAACAAGCACAGATCACAAACCCTTAATTGACCTACCTAAATAACCTTTTAGATTAAAGGACAAAGCTTATTATGTCTGGTGATATTGAAATTTTGTATGTTGATAAATCAAATGATGAGAGCAATGCTACTGTGCTGGTATTTGCCAAGCCTACAGAATTAAACCCTAGTTCTGAATCAACTGCATGGCAGGTAATCGAAAATATCGGCTACAACAGCTGGCACAAATTTTTCTACACCAGCAGGTACTCAAGTCCAAGCTCTTTGGGACAATGACAGAAGTGGAACTTTTCCAATAGAAGCAGTTTTGGGGAAAAACTACAGTCTTAAAGAAACTGATAGTGGCTTTGCTTTGGAAGAAGACGGTACTAGCATCTCACCTAATCAGTTCAGTGTTACCAACAAAGTAAGCACTCCAGGAGGGATTTCGGTTGTTGCCTTAAAGGACGGAAAACCATTTGTCACAGAAGGTAGGGTTTCTAAAGGAGAACGAGCAGAGTTTCTCTTCCATCCTCATCTGTATTTTGGGGTAATCTCAAAGCAGAAAACTGGTGATATTGTCATAACAGTGATGAGTGAGCTTAAGGAAGTTTCTCTTGAAGGATTGACAAACGTTACTGTGACTATGAAAGGTGATGCAGTGAATGGTTATACATTTGAAGTTTCGTAAATTTATGATGCTGTTGGCGAATTAAAAGGGGGTCTAACCCATCGGTTCTAACCTGTATTAATTTCCTAGGTTTGAGTCGTTTGAAACGCACTTAGGCTTTTAGCCCGCAATTTATTGTAGGGCGAAAAACAACGCAAAACCAAGGTTTTTCGGCTGGAGGTTAAACCCTCCGCGAATTGGCCAACAACATCATTTATTTATGGGGATGCCAACTGAGCCTCCTGCTTCCTGCTTCCTGCCTCCTTAACTTATGTCAGGGTTAATTCTTCACG
>CAVYXS010000219.1:0-16825 GCA_963772205.1 uncultured cyanobacterium | reverse complement strand
AGCTAGTTGGTGATTGCTATGGACAGATTTCGACTGAACTATACGACCAATTGACCACAAGGGAAGAACAACAAGACAAAAATTATCGTGTTATCCAACACCGCTTTGGCTGGAGAGAGACTGATGGAGAGGATACTAAATACCGCTTTGGTAAAGGGACACTGCGCCCCTATCGGCTAGAGAGATTACCGTGGGACAAAGACACACCCAAAATAGACCTCATCATTCCCCTGTCAAGCTTTAAAGGTACAGACAAAGATAACCCCTATAGTCCAATTAAACCACAAATCAAGCCAGGTCTTTACAATCAAACCATTTGGTTAGGTGAAAAATCGCAGTCCCAAAAGGGGAAGACGGCTATTTCTCAGCTGTTGGCTTCTTTCCCCCAAGGTATCAAGGACTTTGCAGAGGAACTAGAAAAGCAAGCGCAAGAACTTACCGAAATCCAGAAAGACCCCAGGAAAGTTGCACAATTGTATTGCGAGAAGTACGAAAAGCGCAAGGCATTCACTGAACAACAAAAAGTTTCCCTAGAACAAGAAATTGTTGACCAAGTGGCAGATGTAACACTTGAAAACCCAGTAAAATTATCCACTGCTAACCTTAAACCAGATGAAGAGTTAGACACAGATGATTTGAATGAGGATAATGCCAAATCTGAAAAAGATGACTTATTAATGTACAAAATTATCAAGGCAGACCTACTCGGTCATTCCCAACTTTTGGAAACTGAGAAAGTCAGACAAGAACTAAGTCGCTTTGTGCAAAATGAATGGCGAGATATTGCCATTGATCGCACCCTTACCTTCGATAGAGGCATGATTATTCCCTCTAAAGAACTCAAAAACAGTGAAATCTGTGTTCCTTGGATGAATGAGGGAGAAAAAATCCTTAATTTTCGTTCTCCCTTCCTCAATTCCAATGGTTTGTGTGTCTCCCTCAATAAACATGTTGAAGATTATTTAGGTCCAGACGGTAAACCCCTAGAAGGTATCATTGTGGTCAATGATGAAGACCACAAGCGCATACTCGCTAGAATTGACGCACTCAAAGCACTCTCAATTGAAACCGATGAAATAGACCCAGCAGAAACAGAATCAGAACGCCAAGGTCGTGATTTTGATGGTGACTGTATTGGTGTAGAACTGGCAAGTAAATATCCCAATTTCACAGCAGAAGCAGAGTACAGAAATCTTCCTGAAAACGCCTATTCTCCTACAGTTAAGCTGAAGAAGCAATCCTTTTATAGAGAAGATGGTACACAGCCAGAATTTGAAGAAATTGCTATCCACATGAGTGATAGCATCAGCGTTGGCATCATCAATAACCATGTTACAGCACTGGAAGCTTTAGAGTCAGAAATCGAAATCTTAAAAACTTATGGTACTTTGCAACAACAAGCAGATTATGTAGACCAAGTATCTAGTCACTATAAAAAATTAGTCGCTCTAGAAAATACTCAAAAAAATCCTCAGCCTCTTAGAGAAGAATATAGAGAACAGATACGGGAATTTGTTCAACTGGCATCAGTTCAAAACAGAGATTCTGAAGTGATAGAAAGGGCGATGGAAATCAACCGCTTCATGTATCGCCAAATGATTGAAGAAGCTTGCTTTCAAAATCAAATTGCAGTTGATTTATTCAAAAGCGCTAAGAAACCTGATATGGACATTATTGCTGAAAATAAGCGCTATCTCTATAGAGATGTTAATTATATTAAAGACAAAAAATTATCCTCTGTCTATCTCAGTGAAGGTGTCACTACCACTGGCTACTCTCCAGTAGAACTGCTTATCAACCAAACCAACAAATACTTCCAAGAATCTCAACTAGAATCACGCCCCATTGTTCAATTTCAAGACTTATTCAAAGGTGTAGAATTCACTCCACAACAAAAATATCAAGCCATACTAGCAAAACAAAAGTTTGATGATAAATTCAATGAAGCCACAAGACTAAATAAGCGTCGAGAGACAGAGCAAGGCCCTTACGCAGTTGTACAAACTAACAGTGGCGCACAAATCGAAATCACTAACCTGACTCGCTACGGACATCCTGGAATTTGGAAAAGCTCAACACTCAACATTCGCCTAGAAGAAATACCAGAAAAATATCGCTCTCCAGAACGTCCTCATACACTGCTAGCAGTAGCACAAATTGATGGGGAGATGGAGAATGGAGAACCCAAATATCGCAAATTAGGAACAGTCAGCCAGCAATCTATCATTGACTACAAACTAAAGGCTGGAATGATAACTGAGAGAGCCACATTAGTCGAACTCAAGCCTGAACTCAAGGAAAGCCAAACCAAACTGCTGTTTCAAGAGGCTTATTTATTGGCTGAAAATTTCTACGCCTCCATCCCAGAAGACCAAAAACTATCAGCAGCAGCAGCTACCTGGAGCATATCTGCTTCTCGTCAAGATGAATTGGAACAAGGGGATAATTCACACTTAAATACTCGAAAAAAGGTGTCAAACTTCGTTTTTGCAGCCTTTGGAGATGAAATAGTTTATCGAATAAGTGAACTGCAATTTACAGAACTTAAGGTGTTAGGAATTAATAAAGAAGGAGATAATTTTGCAGGTAGAGAATGGAATCCCCAACAGAAGTACGAGACGGAGATTAGAGCAAGCGTATATCCCCCTGGTCATGAAAGGCATGGTTCTAGACTGGTATTTGTCAAAGACAATGATGGGGAATATAAAGAATTTGCTGTTTTAGAGCAAAGAACAGGACAATTACCCATTGGGACTAAAGCAGAAGCATCAATTGTGCCAGGAGAAGCTTACACAGCAACAGCAACTATTGCTCTACCGGGAAAAGCATCTGTTGACATTACTATTAGAGAAATTAGTAAATTCTCCTATGCAGGAAAGACTTTCAATGGAGAACCAGTAACATTAACGATTGGCAATACTCCAGTTCTAACTGACACAGCCAAAATTAAGTTAAATGGCAAAATATTAGGTGAATTAGATACTGATTCGATTAAAGAACTAAAACAACTCAATTATTTAAAAAACGGCAATCTCCTAAATCTCCAATTAAAATCAATTGGAACTACTAAAGATGAGGGAGCATTCATTATTGCTGAATCTCCTCATGGCAATTTATTAAGAATCAATAAAATTAATAGCTATGACTTTAAAGGTCAGATATTTGATGATAATCAATATAGAAACGTCAGTTTAGAAATACCTGCAACCAAAAATAGAGATGCAGTATTTTTAAATGGGGAATTACTCGGAGTATTGCACTATAAAAAAGATAAAGAAGCTCTACAAAAATTGGGAGTTCTTAATTCTGGTCAGATGGGTTCTGTACCTTGTACGCTCCAAAGCAATTTCTCCCACACCTTTGTGAAGGTAGATTCCTCAACAGTACAGTATCCTAAAACATGGACAAAGGAATCTCAAGCCTTCAAGGACACCACTAAACAAGCTGTGGTTACTAAACAAGCGGTGATGGTTGAAAAAACTGCGCCATTTCTTGAGAAGGTAAAGGAACGACCTACCATCCTATTTACCAATCAAGAAGATAAAATGTTAGGATTGATGGGAATGGCGGTGGACAACCACAAAACAGAATTAGTTCAAAACTGGTTCCAATCCAAAGGTATTGAATTTAATATTGTAGCTCAGGAAGATGTGCCCCTAGAAACCAAAAAAGGTCTTTCTGTACTCTACCTAGCAACCAACACAATCCAATCTGATGACCTCAAAGCATTCAAGGACAAGTTTGGGGAACCCTTGGATGCTGAGGGTGCAAATAGCGCTTACAATAAACGTCTCAATTCTCTTCCCAATAGACCGCAAGCGTTCCGTCAGGTTGCCGGAGGCATTGGCAATCATCCAAACCAAGTTACCAAACTAGGTTCACCTGCTACCACACAAGCTGTAGCTGCACTCAATTCTCACACTGTCAGCACAGCAACTCAAACACCTGTACATCTTCAAAATCATCCCACAATATCGACACCCAGCCAAGGGGTAATACAACCTCCAGCTAACACCACCATTGTATCCAAACCCCAAGAGGAGGAAGTTGTCATATCTGGCAAACCAGTGCAGATGGTCTTCCCCCTCAAAATGCACTTCGTTCCTAATCCTTTGCCAGTAAATACCACCATCGATGCGATGCGGGGATATGGGCGCTGTCACACAACAAGGACATACGAACCGTACAAAGCTTATGGATTCAAAGAAGGGGACATAGCGATCGCTGTTGCGGGTTCTAAGCAAGTCGCCTTCCGAGTGGGCAAGCAATACCGCATCACCCAGGAAATGATTACCGACCCAGCCTACCAACAGCAGTGGGCAGCAAGGGAAAAGCACAGCGCCCAGGAGCTTGTTACCTTCAAGGATAAACTCGAAGTGTGGGGACTGCACATGGAACCACTGGGGGATTACGTCAAAGGCAAAATCGTACCATTCCCCACCCCAAGCCTTGAGCCACCTTCTGCTACACCCCCCACAATCTCCACAACTACCGTTAGCTCTCCAATTAATATCGGCTTCAGAAGTCCCAACCCACTGAGGAGCTGCCCTTACCAATCCCACTGTCAAAGGAAAGGAATTAGGAAATATCAACGGAGACTACCCAGTATCTTTGGGCGACAATGCAGCAGTGCTAGCTGGAAAATACGGCCCGGAGACTTATGCTCAAGACAAAGCTGCTGGAGTACCTTTCCTTTCGGCAGAACAAGCCTACCAACATTACAAGCAGACCGTTCCACAAGGGGAACAGCGAGTACAGTTGATGGCAGAAATCATCCAAGCCAAGTTAGAGCAGCACCCCAAATTGTTTGAAGCCATCACACAAAGGGGAGGGGTAGAATGGTTGGAAAACTGCACTCACTACGTTACCTCAAGCAGAGATAACTACTGGGAAGGCAAGGGCAAGGATTCCCCCTTCATTCGCGCTCTTATCGCAGGATACGACAAAGTTTTGGAAACATCCCAAACTGCCGATCTCGTTCCGTCAGATTGCCGTAGGCTAAATATTGCTCAAACCTTATCAAATAATACCGCCTCTATCTCCAGAGTGGAAGAAATAACAGTCTCTACATCACTTGGCTCTTCCCCAAAAATCAGTAATCCTCTGGCACAATTAAAACCTCTAAACGATGCCGTAGCACATCACATGGAGAAAGATGTGGCAATGGCAGAAGTTGCAACTCAATTTATTGGTAAATCGGCAGCACCACCCAATACGCCTTCTAGTACCTCGCAATTACGAGCAAGCTTGGGGAGGACGGGCAAATACTGGAGTATATTCAGCCAATGATACAATTATGGTCTCTGGCTCTGGGCCGTGGAGAGGAGTTACCCAGCAAAAAATTCTCGAAAGCTTTAAAAACCATTATGTGCCTCTGCTAGATAAAGCGATCGCATCTGGCAGTTCTTTTGTAGTGGGCAATGCGACTGGTACTGACCAGCTAGTACAAAAATACTTGCAGGAACATGGATATAAGCTGGAGAGCCTCAACAGAGAGGGTTACACACGCGCTTCATCGCCAGAACCAGTTACTTCTATTGATAGCAGCAAAGCCCAAGACGTTACACCCACACAACAAATTGTTACACCATCCCCAGAACCCCCAACACAGCCGACTGCCGTAACTCTAACCGCAGTAGCTACTCCCCTCTCAACAACTCAAAATACTTTGGTTACATCTTCCCAAAATATTCCCCAAACGGGAGTGATGGCTGACACTGTGGGAAGTTATGAGCAAGCCACTATTGACAGTTTGAGGAATTGGTATGGTGCGGCGGACAAACTGGGCAAGTCAGAAGAGTACAAAAACCGAATTGCAGAAGTTGCCACTGGATTTAAATCTGGGCAGGGATTGTCAGAGAAAGTGTTGATTGCTATGACCAAAGATATGGAAGAATTATGCTCTATAAATCGGCTTACTCAAATTGCTCAAAGAATCGGTGATGTTCTGGGACAACCTGGAGAAAGCGGTTCCATCCAAGTCAAAGGTAAAACCTATGACATTTCTCTCAATTCCTCCCAAAAAGATTTAACAATTTCCCAGAAAAATGGAAATGTTATTCTTGATATTGAATCAGGTCAGGTACAAACAAACCAAATCTCTTCTGAAATACTCAAAAATTTTGAACAAATTAACACAAAAATTGATACGGCTTTAGCTCAAGTTAAATCTGAATACATAGAAATGTAACTAACTTACTATAGAATTACTATTTGATTTCTGAAAAATACTCAAACTATAAGTCTCGGCTATCAAGCATTAAAGTTTATATACTTATCAAGCATCAAACCAGATTCCCATATCATCTCAAATATAAACATCACAAATCATGACTACAAATCCTTTAGTAACACTTGCAGAAACTACCTCCAAAATTTCAGAAGATATATCTCCAGCCAAAGCTGCTTATATCCTTAGCCAGATTTTAGAGCGCATTGGGTATGATGAGGAATCTTTTGATAATAGTGTAGAGGAATTTAGTTTTTTTGAGCAAGAGGATGCTATCAAAACTTTATCAGAGATAATTGGTGGAGTGAATTCAGGAAAGTCTTATGAAGAGTCGATATTAACAGCATTGTCTTTAGCAGAGAATGGTTTTACAGAAGTTGATAAAGATACAGCAAATTTATCATTGGTAGAGGAACTTACTGAAGAAGTTAATAATAAGGTAGAACCCTTACCATTGGTAGAAGTAAGTGAAATATTGCAGCGACAAGAGAGAAAAGATGAAATATATAACACTTCAACATTCACTAGAGATGTGATTGAGGAAGTAACTTATATAACTGAACAGGAAGAAACTTCAGCAAACTTTCAGCAGCAAAATATAGAAGACATACACCGATATTTAATTCCGCTAGTCTTAACAAGACTAATGAAAGAGGAGTCAGCTATAGAGAGTGGGGATACTGAAGATTTAAAGACTAGAATATATGAGTCAGAAAAGTTTACTGCGATCCTAAAAGTTACTTCTGGAGGCGAGCAGTTATTAACTTTGGATAGAAATGCTCTCCTAGAGAATGAAGAAGCCAGAGCCTTGGAAGCTACAAGAGACGATTCTCAGCTAAAATTTGAGATTATTATCAATAATCTTACCCAACAAGAGCTTGAAAAAATCAAAATTATAGCTCTACAAGAGGCTCAAAATATACCTCAAAACAGGAGACAACAAGGGGAGCTAGGTGAGTAACACTACTCCAAACTCCACCTGTTCCGCAGCAACAGTACATAGTTTGACCAGAGCAAAAGTCTTGTATAAAACAGAATCTGATAAGTGAGTAATTAAGTAGCGCACGTAATATTATTCTTTCAGTTGTATACCAGTTATTTTAACTACTTATGTTTACCGAATATAATGCCATCGCGTGGTCACGCGAACTAAACAAACATTGCGCCGCTCCAAACTTCACAAGAAAATCGCGGGTCGTGTGGAAGCCACTTGGCAACAGATGCGTGGAGGAAACACGCCACGAGTGGTTTTAACCACCGTGAAAAATGATAAAATTGAAGTGTGAGGAATTTGGACGGCGTTCGCGCAGCGTCTCGTAGAGAATAAATTCGCCGTCTTTGAATGCCGCAGGCTTAACGGCTAACCCCCACGCCTAAAGCCAGGGGCTTGCTCGCCGTTGATACTTTGGTCACGGGGGAGTGGTTGGTTGGGAGAAGGGGAGTTGGATAGTAAATGTAGAACCAAGACCAGGGGAGGAGGAAACCCCAATATTCCCCTTATGAGCTTCAACAATTTGCTTTGCCAAGTACAGTCCCAACCCAAAACCCACACCTCTATGACCCCTTCCACCACAGTAAAATCTGCTAAAAATCTTAGGCAAATCCTCCTCAGAGATTCCCATCCCTGAATCACTTACCTCAATCACCACTTTTGAGTCACTCTTCTGTTGCAAAATTTTCACCCAGCCAAAATCGGTGAATTTAATGGCATTGCTGACTAAATTCAGGAAAAGACGCTGTAATTCAATAGGGTCGCCCTCTACTATAAGTGGTAAAGACGTATTCAAGTTGATTTGCAAATTTAATTTTTTTGCAGTAGCTAAAGGTAGCAATTGCTCTGCTACTGAAGTAATAATTTGTCGTAGGTCTACTTTTTCCAGATTCAACTTTTTAACACCAGCATCATAGAGAGAAGCGTCTAAAAGAGTATTGACTAAATCCAGCAAGCTTTGGTTACTAGAGTAAAGACGACGTAATACTGGGGAAATCTCTTCCAGGGTATTTCCATACACTCCATCCACAAGAGAATCTAAAAGATGAATTGCAGCCGCAAGTGGAACTCGCAAATCGTGGACTAAAAGTCGTACAAAATTTTCCTGAGCTTTCAGGCGAGCATCACGTTCATAAATCCTACTATTCACTCTTAGCAATGCCCGAATTCTCGCTTTTAATTCGTTTACTACAAAGGGCTTAGTCACCAAATCATCTGCGCCAGCTTCCAATGCAAACTCCAGGCTGATATTGTCGTTATTCGCAACCAGCAAAATTGGAAAATAAGGCATCACAGTTGAGCGGATAATACTAATTAAATCGCGCCACTCTAACAGTGAATTGCTCACATCTAAAACCATTAAATCTGGAGGCGACTCTCTCACTATTTCTAATGCCTCTGTACCTGAAGCACTATTAACCCAATATAATGCTTCCTTTTGAATGCAGTTAAGTAACTGAGATTCATCATCACTGTCACTATCATTCACCAATAGAATTCTGTATTTATTCTCTAATTCACCTAAATTTCTATTGGGTGTCTTCGCTATACAGCGGTTAGCAGTGGAAGGAAAATGATTAACGTGCATTAACTGTATCCATCGCTCAATGGTAAAAGTAAATTTTCGGTATACAGATGCACTTTTTTCTAGTTGTAGAGCTTGGATTAGCAACGCACCCCAAGTTACAAACTTTAACACTTTCTAATAACTGCCGACAGACAATTTGTTTCTAGCCATTTGGTTAACTAGAGCTTTCAAGCATGAAGTATAACGCTGAAAGCATTTACCAATGGCTTGTTGGCTAACTTCACCCTTTACCCTTAATTCATAATTTATGACACAGGTCACTTGATAACATCAGTAATGGTGCTAAATATTGTAAAAATTTAATCACATTATTTACCGCATATCACTTGTGTGACAGTTTTCAAGGCAGAATCTGAAAATATTCATAGATTCCGCAGTTATACTATAAGTGAAAGTACGTGAATAACATATATCAATCAAATAATAAAAAATGAGCAAAATCAAGGTAGTCGTTATTGAAGACCATGAGTTAATGAGGTTTGGAATAGTTACAGCACTCTCTGCAAATGAATACATTGAAGTGTGCGGAGAAGCAGACAATGGCTCTTTAGGTTTAAGTTTGATAAAAAAGTATAATCCTGATATAGCCTTAGTAGACATTAATCTACCAGATATAGATGGCGCAGAAGTTTGTAAAAAAATTAAGGAAGATTTTCAGGCAAAAGTAGTGATATTAACTGCTGATAACACGCAGGATACAGTGACAAAAGCATTCAAGTATGGAGCAGATTCATACTGCATCAAAAATTTACCACGAGGAAAGTTAGCAGAAGCAGTATCTGCAACTTATAGAGGGGAATCTTGGATTGATTCAACAGTTGGCAAAATTCTAATTGAGAGTATGAAAAATCCAATCCAAGCCACTCAGATAAAAACTGTTAATAACACACCAAAAAATCATCATAAAAAAGAGTACACTCGTGGAGTTAATGTACTCACTGAAAGAGAAATAGACGTTTTACAACTAATAGCTCAAGGAATGAGCAATGAAGAAATTGCTAAAAATCTATATATATCTATTGGCACAGTCAGAAGTCACGTACATCGAATACTAGAAAAACTCAACTGTAAAAGTCGTTCCCAAGCAGGGTTCAAAGCAATCTCTGAAGGACTAGTCGAAACACCTGGGTGGAAAGAAAATGATTACAGCAGCGAAAAAGTTAAAAACCTACTTATTTAACTGCTGCTGATATGCAGAACGCTGATCAAAAGGCACAACCCACAGCACACATCTACCCTTAAGGCGTTCTGCTTCTTTACGACATACACTCAATTCAAAATCATTCCACTTCACAAGCTGATGGGCAAACTGTCCATCTTTTGATTTAGCCCAAGTCAAAGCTTCTTTCTCTTCAAAAGTAAGGCGAATTGGCTCAGTCAAACCACCTCCTTTCCAAGCAGGAATCATATTACCAACTAGGATACCCACACCAAAAATACCAGATACAACTAAGGCAGCAGGTAGCATAGAACTAAAGACTACCTTTGATTTTTGTTGCTCCACCTTCTTCAACAAAGCTGAAGCAGCTTTAGCAATAGCGCTCTTCTGTTGAACAATAGCTACACTTGATGCCTTATCGAGCTTCTCATCTATTTCGGTCGTCCAACCCTCCACTACGGTATCAAGTTTGCCTGGAATATCTTCCATCAGTACCTCAAACTTACCCAAGGAACTCAACACCAAAAACAATGGATCTTGGGATTGATACCAGAACGCCGAACTACATCAAGAACTTTCTGCTTAAAACGGTCAGAACGTCCCTCTAAAGCTGTATCTAAAGAGCTTTCTACAGAATTATTACTGCTCATAAAAGTCTTAAATTAATCAAGAATTAAAAATCTAAATTTTCCTGGCTTTGAAGATTAACTAATGATGTATTTTGTGAAAAAGCTAATAAGTCAGATATAATTTGATTATTATTTATTTGCTGGTTAAATTCTTCCATCCAGTTGAAAATACGAGAGCGATTCATTAAATCTATATTTGGGTTATGCATGGCTTGACTATATGGTAAACTCATACATTCTACTAATTCATAAGTACACTTCCATAACGCTCCTAAATACAATTCCTCTCCACCATTCTTTTGAATGCTCTTTTGGATATCAGAGCCATCGTAGTGGGAAAATTCATCACCAAAGTGCAAATTCTTAATTATAATGTAGTCTGCTTTATCGCCACAGTAATCAAAAAGTTCTTGCAAGTACTCGACACAATCTCTACGATGAGAAATTGGATAAACAAAGGTAATGCGATAACCCAAACTAGCAATTGCATCCCACAGCAACACTTCTTCTACAAATTGTTTGAACTGTTCAAAATTCTGCCCTGGTAAGTCACTAAGAGCTACTTGAACATCAGAAAAGTACTCTAAATCGATGAGCAATTGGTCTGCACCATCTCGTGTCAATGGCAGGTTACCAACAGGTAACAGTAGTTCATAGGCAAACAACTTATTACGATTACCAGTGTAGTAAGTTCGCAACTTTAGTTTGGAATCTAGGTAAAACTCTACCAACAAACGTGCTGTCGTGGACTTGCCTACTCTAGCATCACCAACTGTCATCACCAGTCGCTTGGGCAGGGCAAACGCATCTAAATTCTGTAATCCTTGCCCAGCAGGGATTTTCAGTTTTAGCAACAAAAATCAACAATGGTTGAAACCTTTGTCCAGTAAGCATTATAAAAATAAGATGCGTTTGCCCTGGTCGCTTGGGAGTAAGGAGAATCTCCAGAGGATTTTGATTAAGCGGCTTGACTTGTTGCTGCATTTTCTAAACCCAACAACCAACTAGCAACCAACACGTTTTGCTCAAATTCCTTAAGCCAAGCTGAAACACGAGATTTAACGACAATGTTGGCTTCTTTGCTCTCTAAAACTGCGCTAAAAGGTAAGTTTTTTTCATCAATATAATCATAAGGTTTGAAAAACAAGTCTGGCATTAGAATTTCCACAGCCCCAGTTGACAAAAGTTTGGTACGAGTCTCCGAGTCTTGATAACGCTCAAACTTATCGGCTTCTCCATGAAACAGATTCTTCACAACCACATAATCCACGCGATCGCCACAGGACCTTATGAAGGACACGCAGGATATTTACTGAGTCTTTCACCCTGGACAACACGTTTACCATAGTGACTCTGTAGCCCAACTCTTTAAATGCATCAAAAACGCCCAAGTCCTTCTCGAACTCTTCAAAAAACGCGCCGGACTGGGCTGGTAAGTCCACCAGTGCAAGTGGAGGACGTTCACTCTCCAAGTCTACCAACAAGTCATCAGCACCACCCCTAGTAAAAATATCAAGCAGCTTTACTCCAGGTTTCACCGAATTATAGTGTCTGTACAATTGAGCATTGCGATGATCCGAGTCGTAAGCCAAATACTTCAACTTTTTGTTGATATACATCTGAAGTAATCCCCTACCAAATGTGGATTTGCCCACACCTCCCTTATCTCCAGTAATAATTACTACCCGTCCTATTTGCTGAGTCGTATTCTCTGTCATGTGTTCATTATTCCTTTTTTTAGCCATATTTAATGAAATGAACTTAGTACACGCTCGCGTAGCGTCTGTCTACGACACGCTTTGCGAACGCAGAGAAGGGAAGTGATGGGTCGTTGACTAATTTACCTTTATCCACATAAACTCCTCTTCAACTCCACCAAACTCTATTTGTGCCAAAATATTTGCTGCTTATTTCCCAGTTTCACACTTCATTCCCTAGATTAATAAGTATCATTAGATATAAAAAAATACGCAGTTTGATACAATTCCGTCCCTACACCAAATTGCAAAACCAAAAAGTTAGCTAAACGAATCTATCAAGTATTAACAAAGCCCTTGATGTCGCCAATATAAATTATTCGACAACTAGAACGATCGCCTAAGTCACAGCATCCATACTCTCAACCAACTACGGATAAGTATTGTTACATAGAAATCGGCATTAACGTTGATGTATTGTATCAGTAAATACCCAGAGGACGGCTTCTCAAAGGGTAAAGTAAATTAGGATATACCAGGCTTGCCAGACCCCAGACTGCACTTCCAACTGAGCATCTCTACAATTTTCACAAAGTTATCAGGGATACAGCAATTACCAACTTAAATAAAGTTGTGCAATTCGTCGATTAGTAGATCGTAAGCTTACCTCGCGCCTATTGGTACGAGGCTTTAGCCACAGATTTGAATTATCGGCAACAGAGGCATTTGCCCCTGCAATTGACAACTCATCCCCGGACTTTCAGGAAGGCTTACAGACTTCCCCAAAGCAGCAATATTAATAGCCGCGTTTATATCAACATCATGTTCAAAACCACGTCCACACTTGAAAGCCTTGCCGTTGCGATAAGACTTACCCTTCACCCTTATGTTCACTCATATCATGGGATTGCTATGGATCACACTGCTGATGAGATCAATTCACTTGTCCCAGTAGTTTTTTGCTCTTCTAGGAAAGAATGGGCAATTAAGTTAAGGATTTCAACTCTTTCTACAGGAGAAGCAGCAGACACAAGCTTTTGCAGGCTTACGCCCGGTTTCGCCCCAAGCAGCTGAGACAAATACCACTCCCTTGCTTCTATAGGAACAGTCCCTAACAGTGCTAGAAACTTTTTAGTTCCTAAGTCAGCCCTTCCCTTACGGAATCTAGAAATTAGCACCTCTGAAACTTCAGCTTGCTTGGCTACAACTTTTGCCGAAAGGTTGAACTTATCGAACATCTCGTCAAATAGTTGCTGGTAAAGAGAAGTTTCCTCTGTTACAAAATTTTGCATTGTTAGGTAATTATAGGATTAAGTTAGTTGTTATAGTATGCGATATTTAGAGAGAACGCTATTAGGATTCTTGAAGATATGGATAATTTAATGATAACAAGGGACTTACTTTTTTCAAATTAAGCCAACATCTGACTGAAAACAAACATAACATCAGCTTTTCTTCAGTAGAGCAGAACTTCGGCTAATACTTGCTTTGGCGGCACTTTTGAGGGCGCAAGTTAGGAGATTTTCGGCATACATCAAGTAACGCCTGAAGTTGCTAATCGCTTTGCTCTCTATTGCTGTGTGTCAAATTTCTGGTATTTCAAAATTTAGCCACTGTCTGAGGGAACAGGGGCTGAAAATTCTTATTGCTTATTTAGGGGATTATGACACAGAACAGTTCAAAAATTCAAGGTAAGTTTTACCCACTCCAGCACGAGGAATGGCTGAAAGCCTGCCGAGAATTAACGCCAGCACAGAAAGATGTGCTGTACTACATTCGCACTCTCGATCCTTATGGCGACGGGGTTGAGTTGTCTGTTTCCGGGATAGCTAGGCAACTGTCAACAGAGAATAAAGAAGTACATCGCTCTACAGTTAGTCGCGCTCTCAAAGCCTTAGATGACAAGGGATTTGTTGACCTGGAACTACTGAAAGTCAAGGTCAAAATTTTAGCAGGGGGGCTTCATTGTTGTGATGAGACAACACTGTTGCCTACAGACAACACTGTTGTCTCACCGCAACAAGCGCGATCGCTACGCAACAAGCGTGATCATGACGCAACAACCGAGTTCCGAAAGCCCTACCCAGAGCCAATCTTCATCTCCTAAGACTTATAAGACTTATTCAGACTTTATTAAGACTCTCTCAGAAGAAGAGCGAGCGAGTTTTTTGAATTTTTGTAAAAAAGCCACCTTAAACCTTAGCCAACCAGTCAACGACATCGAAGCTTGGTTAGCTAACAAGAACAAAGCCGGAAGAAATCGCTGGGAGGTTTATTACGAGAAATTCTTGGATTCGCAGGATTCCTCATCCAAAAAATCGGGAAGCAGCCAAATTGCGAAAAAGCTTCAACAAGAAATTGAAGAACAACGGCTGCAAGCCATTGAAAACTTGAGGCGCAAAACATAATTGATAAATTGCCTCTTGCCAAAAGCTTTGCCCTCCTTAATCTAAAATCTCAAGTTACTTATGACTGAACAACTAAGTTTTCAAGGCAATAACACCGATCGCCTACCACCCCAAAACATCGAGGCGGAAGAGGCGATTTTGGGTGGGATCATGCTTGATCCAGAAGCAATCGGCAGAGTGAGCGATCACTTAATTCCAGAAGCGTTTTACATTAGCGCTCACAAAGATATCTATCAAGCAGCTCTTAGGCTCTATAGTCACGAGTTACCCACCGACTTGTTGACAGTCACCAGTTGGCTTGCTGACCACGATTTGCTTGTCCGTATTGGTGGTAAAAATAAATTAGCTATGCTCCTAGACCGCACAGTTTCAGCTCTTAACATCGATGCTTTAGCCTCTCTTGTCATGGACAAGTACACACGCAGACAGTTAATCAAGGCTGGCAATGAAATTGTACATCTGGGTTATGAAACAGAAACTGAGTTGCCAATTATACTGGAACAATCCGAACAGAAAGTTTTTCGGGTATCACAACAGCAATTTTCTACCAACACCGAACATAACACCACGATTAATCTTGCTGCTTATGAGGAATTAGAGTCTAAAAGCCCCATTTACCCTACAGGACTTTCTGAACTCGATAAGTTAATGGTGGGATTTGAAGGTGGCACTCTTACCATTGTTGGGGGCAGACCGTCAATGGGAAAGTCCTTCATTGGCAATTTTCTGGCTCTCCAGATGATCCTGCTCCATGATTTACCAGTGATTATTTTCTCACTAGAAATGACAAAGAAGCAGTTGGAATATAGGCTATGGAGTTTAATTAGCGTTACCAATGCCTACAAGCATTTTGAGTTGCTGCCTTTAAAATGCGATCGCATTCGCAGACACCGCGCAGGTTCTGAACCCCTAGCTGACTGGGAGTTCTTAAGCATTGCCAAAATCGCTGGTATTGCTTCACAACTGCCGCTTTATATGAATGATAGCCGAGGCATCACTGTTTCACAAATTGCTTCCGAATGCCGTCAAATTAAGGCCAAAGAGGGAAAACTGGGGTTAGTGGTGGTCGATTACCTGCAAATGATGGCAGAGGATTCTGGAGGGAACCGCAGTTATGAACTAGGTGATGTGGCACGGGGACTTTACAAAATGGCGGGGGAACTGGATGTACCCGTGCTGGCACTGTCACAAATCTCTAGGGGAGTCGAGGGCAGACAAAACAAGCGTCCAATGATGAGCGACCTTAGCCAATCGGGAATTTTAGAAATGGTGGCAGATAACATCATACTTGCTTACCGAGATGAGTACTACAACCGGAATACTACAGAGCAAGAAATTCTAGAACTAATTGTGGCGAAGGCGCGGCATGGTGAGACGGGTACTGCGACGGTGTTTTTTGACAAGTCCTATGGAATTATCCAGAATTTGCGGTGATGAAATATCGGAGTCCTCAAACTCCACTCGATTCCATCCGCCTCCTGTATCGGAATTTTTACTGGGGGGTATTGATAATAGCCCTAGTAATAATAGTGAACAGTCAGAGATATCCCCCAGTAAAAACAACCCTAGTAAAAACTCTTCAGAAATAGAGATAACTCCCAGTAAAAACAACCCTAGTAAAAAGCGCAGAAATTGGGGTGAGGGTAACGGCACTATTCATTGGCGCACCATTACTAGGGGTGGAAAGGACTATCCCCAGGCTTACTATCATTGGCAGGAAAAAGGTAGGAAGAAGACCAAGTACATTCCCAAGTATTTACTGGGGGTTATTCAAGAAGCAGATCTCAAGAAGCGTCCAATTGGAGAAATTTTGGGATTACTGGGTGTTGTGCCTAGCCCTAGTAAAAACACATTACTGGGGGATATCGAAAATAGCCCTAGTAACGATGTCGAACAGTCAAAGATACCCCCCAGTAAAAATAGCCCTAGTAACGATGTCGAACAGTCAGAGATACCCCCCAGTAAAAATAGCCCTAGTAAAAGTAGACGGAACAAAGGATTGGGTAGTGGCTTTATTGAGTGGAAAACCATTACCCTTCACGGCAAAGATTATCCCCAAGCTTGGTATCACTATGAGTTTTGGAAAGATGGCGATTGCCTGGTTAAAAAGTGCAAGTATATTCC
>CAVYXS010000218.1:0-28504 GCA_963772205.1 uncultured cyanobacterium | reverse complement strand
GGTGGTGGTTTTGCCATACAAACCCTATCAACAACTATTTTTCTTGGTATCGTGGGTGCAGTTGCCTATTCCTGCATCCAGTCTTTGCTAGGACGTTACGCAGAAATTCCGGCAATTTCTGATGCTGTTTATATGCAAGTTCGCTAGGGGTTAACGGGCGATTACGCTGTTTTCTAGGCGACCAATACCTTCGATTTCGACACGGACGCGATCGCCTAGATGTAATGGACCTACACCCATTGGCGTACCTGTTAGCACAACATCTCCTGGGAGTAGGGTCATCACCTGACTAATATAGGACACCAAAAAGTCAGGAGCAAATACCATTTCATCGATACAGGCAGATTGTACTGGCTTGATATCGTCATTCACAAAAGTCTGTAGTCTAGCTCCAGGATTTAATTCTCTAACGATCCAAGGACCTAAAGGGCAAAATGTATCAAAACCCTTGGCTCTTGTCCATTGACCATCCTTTTTTTGTAAATCCCTTGCTGTGACATCATTGGCGATGGTATAACCCCAAATTTTAGTTTGGGCTTCTGCTGGTTTACAGTCAACGGTGCGATCGCCAATGATCAATGCTAACTCTCCTTCGTAGTCTACTCGTTGCGACAGGGGAGGATACTTAATTTCCCTCTCCGAGGCAATGATAGAGGTAGGCGGCTTAAAAAAGAGCAGTGGCTCACTGGGCACAGGAGTGCCCATTTCAGCCGCATGATCTGCATAATTTTTGCCTACCGCGACAATTTTTGAGGGAGCGCAGGGAGCTAAAATTTGATAATTCTCATGCTCCAATATTAAATCAGTCGGTTGCCCTTGCAACCAGGGTGGAGCATCTAGTACTTGGACATTCAGGGATAGTTGTAGTAACCCGTAGTAAATCTGTCCTTGTTGATTTTGAACTCGCACATAGCGCTGCGCCATAACCTTGATTAATATCCTTTGGGATGCGATGAAAAGCTGTTAATTGATAGCCATTGTTGGTCAGCTTTTTTGAGAACTCATTCAGAGCAAACCGTGAACGGTCAAGGTAGTAGCCCGAAACCGAACTTTGGCAGATTTGGATGCAACAAAATTAAAAACTGGTAAGATTATAGTTCCTTGTTGCTTCAGATGTTGATTAGTGCTGGTATTGTTAATCGCAATACATGTATAAATTTACATCAGCAGCCTTTTTTGTCCAAAAGGAGACTCCAAACCATGTCGATAGTTTATGAAACAATGTTCATCCTGCGCCCTGACTTGGGAGATGAACAAGTAGAGCAAGCAGTTACAAAATACCAGAATTTGCTGCGCGACCAAGGTGCTGAAGATATCCAAATTCAAAATCGTGGTAAGCGTCGTCTCGCTTATGAAATTAAAAGGCATCGGGATGGCATCTACATCCAGTTCAACTATACAGGTCCTGGAACTGCTATTGCTCCCCTAGAACGCGCCATGCGTTTGAGCGAAGAGGTGATTCGCTACCTGACGGTTAAGCAGGATGTCCATGAGGAAAAAGTCGAGAAAGCTGCTGTGACTGCTTAAGTCAAGTTATTAGTTAGGGACTGACAAATAAAAAAACATCCAACTTTTCCTGTGGGGTGGGCGTCTCGCCCGCCTGTGGCCAAGGGCTGGATGTCCACCCCACAAGATGGAATAATTTATTTCTTGGTAAAATCCCTTATGAGTGCTGAGTTTTTGGCACTCAGCGCTAAATTCGTTGATAGTAGTGCTTCAATCCTACTACCAGCCATCATCAAAATTAGTCTTTTGAACGCCAATTGGGATCAACAGTGAGTAATCTTCTCAAAAATTTGTTTTTTCCTTGCCCCTGATTTGGCTCAGGGATGCTAAATTAACAAATACTTGCCAAAGGCAGTATTACTACGGTAATACATAAGAGCAGAATAAGATTCTGAATGGGAGCTTTTAGCCACTGTGAGCCAATCTGACACACCCAATATCCAAGCTCTCTCTACGGAAGTATCGCAACTTCGCCAAGAGTTGCAACTTCGCGATCAATTAGTCCAACAGTTATCTCAAGAACTCTTCCGCTTAGTGAAGGGTAATACTAATTTTATCCCCCAGCGATCGGATTCTGAGCAGGATCTGAGTCAGTTACAGGCTTTGCGCGAACAGATCGAAGCTGTTGAGCAGCAAGTAACATTTTATCAAGAACAAATTACAACCCGTGATGCCGAAATTTACCAATTGCGGCAGTCAGTGCAAGAATTAACTGATCGCAGTCGCATGTTGGAGCAAGTAGTACAGGAATTACCTCAAATTTACCGTCGTAAGTTCGAGGAGCGAATGGTTCCAGTCAGAGAAAAGGTAGCAATGCTACAACGAGAAAACCGCCAACTACAAGCAGAACTGCAAAGTGTCAGCTATCGGTTAGCACTGAAAACTCGCACTGCTAGTCATGGCGGTATTGATTTACCGAATTTTCAGCGTCCAGCATCCGAACAAAATAACATTTCTACGGTGCCAAATGCCTAAATTTACCCTAATTAAACAGAAAATTCTTTCTGGCTTGTAGTAGCGCTTTAGCGCCAGCAAGCTTCAAACTAAGCGCTAAAGCGCTATCAGGAACTTTCACCTTGTTTTAGGTTGAACTACTTGGCAGCGAGCGTTAGGTCTATCTTCATATTTAATCACAACATTCTCAGTAGCTCGGTGTTAATAAACCGAACTATGTAAAGAAACGTAAATGTCTATAATTCTGTCTTAGTCATCTGGGTAATTTATTTTTTGCTACTCCCTTGATAGGTGTAGGCTGCGTCACAAAACCAGACAACTGATTTGTTTTCAATATTGGTAGATTCTGACGCACCCTACAAATGGGAGATTTTTTTCATTGTCAGACCCTTAACTTGTGATGAGAATCAGATATGAAATATTATCCTTGATATTTTTGATGATATCTGGAGAATAATTAATAATTGTTAACATTCCTTGACTCAATTATACATTTTTGCTGAAATACAGCAATCCCAACTTAGCCTGCTAGCATCAGACTGTGATTATCATCTACCGATTTGAGATTGTTGGGTTCACGTCCAGAAACAAGGTGGTCAAGCCAAAACCCACAAAAGAGTTCGGGGATGGTGAGGATATCTAGAAAATTGTTAAAAATTGCTAATATCACTTGACCTCACCATGCATTTTTCGGTCAAATACTAGTCTAGCCTGCTAGCACCAGACTTTCATGATTGACGACAGTAACGATGTCTTCGTAAGTGTTAAAAATTTCAAAGACTGACTCCAATTGTGTAACTTCTAAAATCAACCGCACAGGGGATTGGACGTTGCAAAGAACCAAGCGACAACCACTTTGACGCGCAGAGGTTAATCCTTTAACCAGGGGGACTAATCCAGAGCTATCCATGAAATCGACCTCAGCCAAATCAATAACCCAGAGTTGATGAGGCTGGGGTACTATAGCGGCCATTTTGTCGCTCAACGTTTTACCCCCCTGCAAGTCTATGCTTCCTTCGGGTTTGAACAAAACTACTTGTAATTGTTGTGTAACTGTCATGAATTTAACTGGGTAATTGGAACAATATAACAAAAACAAAAAATTGGCATTAATACTCGTTTCCTTGCAACAGCATAATCACTATACTAACCAGAGATTTTGGTAGTCACAGTAATTATGCTGTTGAGACAAGTTTTTTCAGTATTCATGCCGTATAATTTGTCTTAACTTTACTTAATATAGGCATAATAACAAGACAATTTCAGTAGCTTACGCATCTTTTACAAAATTATTATATTTTTGCCACGTTTGATAAATTTTTTATAAGATAGATTATACTATTTATCAGTAAGTATGCGGTTGTGGTAATAACTTAAAAATAGTCAATCGTCAATAGCCAGAAGCCAATCGTTAGTATAGACTAAAGATTATAGGCTTCGTTTAGTGGTTTGATTGACACCCCACCCACAAAGGAGCAAAGATATAGTACAAGTAAAAATTTGTAAAGGCGGCGGTGCGGGATGTCTCTTGAGCTGATTTCACTAGAAAACATCCAGGAATTTGCCCACCAATATGGCTATTGGGCTATTTTTTTGGGAATTTTGCTAGAAAGTTTGGGCATTCCTCTTCCTGGTGAAACCGTAACCCTAGTAGGCGGGTTTTTAGCTGGTAGTGATGAACTAAGTTACTGGCTAGTTGTAGGTGACGCCGTTGCAGGTGCTGTAATTGGCGGTACTCTTGGCTATTTGATTGGCAGAAGTGGCGGCTGGAATTTCCTGCTGCTCATAGGTAAAGTCTTTCGGATTTCGGAAGTAAGGTTACTCAGTATTAAAGAACAGTTTAGTCAAAATGCTGGTAAAGCTGTATTTTTTGGGCGTTTTTTCGCATTGCTGCGAATTTTTGCGGCGCCACTAGCAGGGATAGCCGATATGTCCTTCGGAAAATTCTTTGTCTACAATTTTGCAGGCGCAAGTGCTTGGGCTAGTGTAATGGTGACATTAGCTTTCTTTGCCGGCAGAATTATTTCTCTAGAGCAATTAGTTTCCTGGGTGAGTCAATTTGCGCTCTTAGCTTTACTTATACTTGTTCTCTTAATTGTTGTACCACTTTGGTGGGAGTCGCGCCAAGTTAAGCGTGCAGCGGGAGAGTAGGACTCTGTCTCATTAATTTTGAGGGGTATGTAGTCAGCACTTTAGTGCTTTATAGCGTTTCTCTGTCAAGTGAGGTACAGGAACCCCACCCCCAACCCCCTCTTCGCTTGCGAGGAGGGGGATATGATGTAACTCATGTGATTAGGAAATGCTTTAATGAGCGATAAATCGCTCACTACGTAACCATCATAATTAATGCGATAAACCAGTAGTTAGCAGGTTAAGGTTTGATTTTTTGGTGTCTTGGTGTTTTTTAACCACGAAGACACCAAGACACAAAGAGGGAAATTTCCGTCTGAACTAATTCTTAACTTCTACCTTGCTGTGCCCAAATACGAGTTGGTAGTCCCCAAACGTAGATAAAGCCTTCAGCCGCCTTGTGATCAAATTGATCTTCGGCTCCGTAGGTTGCCAAATCAGGAGTATAAAGAGAATTATCGCTCCAACGTCCGACGGTTGTGGCATTACCTTTGAATAGTTTTAGTTTGACTGTACCAGATACTCGCTCTTGTGTCTGTTGAATAAAAGCATCGATCGCGGCTTTAAGTGGACTGTACCACAGACCGTTGTAAACTATTTGGGTGTAAGTCTCTTCAATCCCACGCTTGTAGTGGCTGACATCGGCTGTTAAAGTTAGGCTTTCTAAATCTCGGTGTGCATTAATTAGCACTAACATTGCGGGTGATTCGTAAATTTCCCGCGATTTGATGCCTACCAAACGATTTTCTATCATATCGATGCGCCCAATACCGTGATTTCCTACCACTTGATTGAGTTGTTCAATTAGCTCAACCGGATCTTTGGGGGTACCGTTGATAGTTGTAGGAATACCGCGTTGGAAACCAATTTCAATATATTCTGGCTCATTGGGTGTATCAGCGATCGCTTTTGTCATCTGATAAATTTCTTCTGGTGGTTCAGATGCTGGATCTTCCAGCACACCAGCTTCAATGCTACGACCGAGCAAATTTTTGTCAATACTATAGGGTGAAGATTTTTTTACTGGTGCGGGGATACCAAATTTTTCACCATAGGAGATGGTTTCTTCACGACTCATCCCCCATTCCCGCGCTGGCGCAAGAATTTTGAGATGAGGATTCAGGGCAGTACAGGATACATCAAAGCGTACCTGATCATTACCCTTACCAGTACAACCGTGAGCGATCGCATCAGCACCATATTTTTCGGCTGTTTCTACTAAAATCTTAGCAATCAGCGGCCGGGCAAGAGCCGTTCCCAGGGGATAACGATTTTCATAAAGGGCGTTGGCCTGAATCGCTCCAAAGGCGTAATCTTTAACAAAGCTGTCTTTGACATCCGCCACTAGAGATTCACTTGCACCCGATTTCAGAGCCTTTTCTCGAATTGGCTCTAATTCATCTCCCTGTCCTAAATCTGCTGCGAGGGTAATTACCTCTTCTACACCCCATTCCTGCTTCAGGTAGGGGATGCAAACGGAGGTATCCACTCCACCAGAATATGCCAGGACAACCTTTTTGGCGCGATCCATTAGTTTCTCCACATAGGAAAACAAACAATGAGTCATTATTATATCGAACTATAGCAACCAGATTCAGTGTGCCCCACAGGTACTGTTTCGACTAAAAACTTTGGTTTTGTGGTACTTGTAGACCAGCTTAAGCGGCTTGATGGGAAACAGTTTCGTATAGTTTTTAGGGAATGAGCGAGGGGCTACCCTCAAACCTGACTCGCTCATACTATAGCGGTTATTGCTTGAGTCCAATACACTCGTAGGGGCACGGCAGTGCCGTGCCCCTACACGCGACGATATAATTTTGTATTGCATCCAACTGAGAACCGCTATAATCAATCACTTAAAACTTGGTTATGGGACTGACAAATAAAAACAGGACTTACGCTAGTGTCACATTACAAGAATGGTGCGTGACGCCACAAGTCTTGTAACTACGTACAATATTTATCGAAGCGTCACGCACCCTACAATTATTAATGTGCCAGGCAGCTTTAGTCCTAAAAAAAATACTCAACTACTTCTTGTGGGGTGGGCGTCTCGCCATTGGTGTCAACTTAACATGAAACCCTTGTCAAAACCAGATGTTGAATTAAATCACCTACCATCAAGATCCGCGTTACCCCACCCTAACCCTCCCGATGTCTTGGGGAGGGAACTAAATTTCTTGTTTCCCCCCTTGACAAGGGGGGATTAAGGGGGGTAAAACGCCTGTGGAATAAGCATCTGTAGCTCTAGTTGACACCACTGGGCACTGTCGTGCCCTTACGAGTGTATTTGATTCAATCGATAACCGCTATATTTAGCAAGAATCCCCTGGCTAGAAGCCGAGGGGAGTGTCAACCAATAACCAATGCTAATGAGTAATCACTAAATTAGACATTTTCCACAAATAAATTATCCTATGTGGTGGGGTAGGCGTCTCGCCCGCCCCAAGGCAAGGGCTGGATGTCCACCCCACAAAAAATTATGGGATGTTTTTTTATTTGTTAGTCTCTTACTTGATGCCCATTTGTGCAGCTACTTCTTCAGCAAAGTTACTTTCTTCCTTTTCAATGCCTTCGCCTAGAATAAAGCGGACAAAACGCAGAATTTGAACCTCTTCGCCTACTTTACCCTGAACTTGCTTCACCAAGTCTTCTACAGAAATACTTTGATCGCGGATGTAAGGCTGATCTACCAAAGTCAATTCCTTCAGGCGTTTTTCAATTCGTCCCTGAACGATTTTTTCTTTGATGTTATCTGGCTTGTTCGCCAAATCATCCCGCCCCATTTCCACATCTTTTTCCCTTTGAGCAACGGCTGCAGGGATTTGATCTACGCTGACATACTCAACGTTCGGACAAGCAGCAACTTGCATAGCGGCGTTCCGTGCCAAAGTTTGGAACTCTTCCTGAGCAGCAGACTGATTCAGTTTGAGACTTTAATTCTACCAAAACACCGACGCGACCGCCAGTGTGAATGTAGCTATCTACTGTACCATAGGAGCCTGCTGCTACCGCAAAATTGATAAAGCGACGCACTTGGATATTTTCACCAAGGGTGGCAATAGTTTGCTTGATGAATACTTCTACGGTGACGCTGGGATTTTCAATATAGGGTTGAGCCAGTAAAGATTCAACACTATCAGCAGTTGCTGCTTGCTGGGCTAGGTGTTTAACTAAGGCTTTAAAAGCATCGTTACGGGCAACAAAATCGGTTTGGCAGTTGACTTCTATCAGTACACCCACCTGGCCTCCTGGCTGAATGTAGGTATCCACTAGACCTTCTGCTGCAACGCGATCGCTTTTTTTGCCCGCTGTAGCAATGCCCTTTTTTCGCAGCCAGTCTATGGCTTCTTCGATGTTGCCTTCAGTTTCTTTCAGTGCTTTTTTGCAGTCCATCATACCAGCACCAGTTTTTTGGCGTAGCTCTTGGACTAATTTTGCAGATATTTCCGCCATGTTGCCTCAATTCCTACTTGACCTCGAGTTTTCATCGATCACCAATCATAAATGTCATCAGTCATTAGTTATGAGTGCTGAGTTTTTATTGTGCAATTATCAGTTTTAAGTTGAAACAATTCTTCATTTAAAACTCACAACTGCCAACTTTCAAATCAACACTCAACACTAATCTGAACTGCTGAGTATTTCTATCTTACTCAGATCACTCAACACTCAAAACTCAGGACTATGATTCTTCTTCGTCTTCGGAAGGTACTGCGTCAGTATATTCGCCTTCTTCATAGTCGTCATCATAGTCAGTGTTGTCGTCATCATAGTCATAGTCTTCCACTTCCAGCTGACCGTGACGACCTTCGTAAATGGCGTCTGCCAATTTTCCCACTATCAGCTTAATCGATCTGATAGCATCGTCGTTGGCTGGGATGGGAATATCGACTACATCAGGATCACAGTTGGTATCCAACATCGACACAATGGGAATTGACAGCTTTTGGCATTCTTGAACCGCGTTATATTCCCGGCGTTGGTCTACAATTACCACGACATCAGGTACTTTGCGTAAGGTTTTAATCCCGCCCAAGTATTTCTGCAGCTTCGCCATTTCCCGACGCAGCATTGAGGCTTCTTTTTTCGGTAATAAATCCAGCGCGCCGGTTTCTTCCCGACGTTCCAAATCTTTGAGGCGATCTACTCTGGTTTTGATAGTTGTCCAGTTAGTCAGCATTCCACCCAACCAGCGCTGGTTAATGTAGTGGGAACCACAACGGCTGGCTTCTTGGGCAATAATTCCGGCTGCTTGGCGCTTGGTGCCGACAAACAGGAACTTCTTGCCTTGCTCTGCTTGTGTACGCATGTAGCTATAAGCATCTTCCATCAACTGGGCTGTTTGCACCAAGTCAATGATATGTACACCATTGCGAGAGGTGTAAATATAAGGGGACATTTTTGGGTTCCAACGGCGGGTCTGATGCCCAAAGTGAACCCCAGACTCCATCATTTGAGCCAACGAAACTACTGGCATAATATTCTAACTCCGATTCGGGTTAAACCTCCACCCAGGTGCATCTCCCAAAATAGGAAACACCCGAATTCCTGGATGTGCGAGATTAAGTTAACTCTCCTAGGGTAGCACATTTGGGAGCGTTATGAGTTAGGGCTATGCCCACGGTATTCAAATTTCTCTGATTTTCAATCATTATGATTTCAAAGTTGTACTGGTGTTATGTTCTAATAAACCTCTTGATTATCAGGAAAAAGTAACTGTTTGTTAAACTATGGCAAATTTGGAATTAGTGATTTTTGATTGCGATGGCGTGCTGGTAGATAGCGAACCGATTGTGAATCGCATTTTTGCCGAAACATTAACTGAAGCTGGATTCACAATCACCTACGAAGAAGTCACCCAACAATTTGTGGGAAATACATTGGCAACTTGCTTAGACATTATTGAAAAAACCTATGGAAGATCCGTTCCTCCCAAATGGCTTGAACGCTGCAAGGAAAGAGAAATTGCCGCATTGCAACAAGAACTCCAAGCAACTCCGGGAATTACGGACACATTAGAGCAGATTACATTACCAAGGTGTGTAGCATCCAATAGTAGTCCTCGCCATATTAAATTGGTCTTGGAATTAACGGGACTGTTGCATCAATTTAATGGCAAGTTATATAGCTCTCATCATGTCCATCGCCCTAAGCCTTTTCCTGATGTATATCTCCATGCGGCTAGTCAAATGGGCAAGGCTCCAGAAAATTGTGTGGTGATCGAGGACTCAGTAACGGGTGTAAAAGCAGCCTATGCCGCAGGGATGAGGGTGTTTGGCTATGCTCCACGAAGCGAGCAGGGCAATTCTTCGCATCACGAGGCTCTGATTGCAGCAGGAGCAAAGTTAGTCTTTGAAGATATGCTTCAATTGCCAGGGTTGTTGAAATTAGGGGACTGATGCTGAATATTTGGTGTGGTGATCGCTTAGAGGATAAGGTTTATTAGTTTATTGTACATCACAAGGGCTGATAACTGCTATACCCGGATTTCTCAAATCCCAGTTTGCTTTCTCAAACCCCGGTTTGCTCGATCATTTCAGTAGAATTAGCAAGCAAAAATAGATATTGCTTTCTCAAACTGCGGTTGGCAAACTCATTTCAGTATATCGCGTATTCATTTTAGTGTTTTCCGCAAGCAAAAACAGATATTGCTTTCTCAAACTACAGTTTGCAAACTCATTTCAGTAATTTCATCACTCATCACAACCATCGCTGTTTAGCCAAAGCATTGAAAATTTGCGGGAATTTTCTGGTGCTGATTAATATCAATTTTTTTAAAGTAAATAAAAGCTAAAAATTAAAATTCAAATGGCTCGCAGAAAAAGAACTTCCCCAGTCTTAAAAAAAGCAGTGCTTCGTGCAGCTGGTATTAACTCAATTGATCCAAATTTAGATGTAGGTAATGGACTCAGCTTGTCAGCTTTCTTAGCTCTAATTGAGGCGATGCGAAATAAAGAAAATGCCTACAACAGCGCTTTGTCTAACCTAGATAAGTTATATCGTGAAATGTTGGAAACAGAGCGCCAGTTGGCAGACATGGCAGAACATATATTGATGGGCGTTGGCACTCGCTATGGCAAAAGCAGTATCGAGTATGGTATGGCGGGAGGCGTTCCTAAAAATCAGCGCCGCAAGGGACTGCGCGGGGAGTCACCAATTGTCAGTAATCAGCAACCGCCAATTATTCCCAGTGTGAATAGCAATGGTAATGGGAATAAAGCAGTGATCAGGTAAAACATTATATCGCGAAGTGTAGGGGCACGGCATTGCCCATAGGTGTCAACTTAACGTGAAACCCTTGCCAAAACCTGATTTTGAATTAAATCACCTACCATCAAGATCCGCGTTACCCCACCCTAACCCTCCCCTTTCTAAGGGGAGGGAATTGCATTTCTTTTTCCCCTTTCTAAGGGGGGATTAAGGGGGGTAAGACGCCTGTGGAATAAGCGTTTGAACTTAAGTTGACACCACTGGGCATTGCCGTGCCCCTACGAGTGTACCTAACTCCTCACTTGACTTTCAGCATAGGCTTGATAAACACCCTTGACGTTATACCAATTCAGGAAAATCCGCGCAATTTCTAAAGCTAACTGGGGTTTACCTAAATTAATTAACCAGCGCAAAAATGGCGCCATTGTCCTTTCGTTAAGCGCTCCATTCAGCGAAAGAATTCCCCAAAGTAAGCGATGTAGCCAAGTCATTTGAATCATCATCCGCACGTCCCAAGTGGGATGTTTTTGATAAAACAAAACTCCCATGCGTCCCCGTTCAATTTCTTTTTCAATTAAGCGGGGAATTTGTTCTAAATTAAATGCTGGATGCCAATGATAGCCTACAGCGGCTGGACATTTAATTAATTGTAAACCTAGTTTTTTTAGCCGCACACCTAACTCTAAATCTTCCCAACCATAGAGTTGAAAGCTGGTGTCAAATAGTCCAGCTTCTAAGAGCCAATGTTTGGCTATGGCGACATTTCCTGTGGCAAAAAATGCAGCAGAAAAATCTGTTATTTTATAAGGTTCGGCAGTGGGGTTAGCAAAATTGCTGGTATTAATTACAGCACCGTAGGTAAACAGGCGATCGCTCCCCAATTTATTTTGTCCCTGCATCAGTGCATCTGCATGAGCTTGCAGGAAATTCTCTAGCACGACTAAATCACTATCAATAAAGATAATTGTATCGCCTAGTGCCTGTTCTACTCCCAAATTCCGCGCTGCAGATGGACCCGCTATGATCCTGCTCAAACCATCGCACATGGGGAAACTCTTCTTTGCGTTCCGCTAACCATACCAATGTGCCATCAGTAGAACCATCATCAACTAAGACAATTTCATAACTAGTAATGGCAGTATTCTCCGCCAACTCCTGCACCTCTAAGGCGCGGAGACATTTTTGCAAAATCGGCAAGCGATTATAAGTCGGTATAACAACGCTAAAATACACAGTCTCACCCACAACAGTATTACCCATTTCCAGGATAGGACAATCGGGAGCTTGCCACTGTTCCTGGGGCTACGCTGGTTACTGAATGGTAGTTATACTCCAAAAGTCGCAGAATAAGGGATGCATCTCAATTTGGCAGATTTATTTTAGACCTCTTGCAAAAGTACCCTAGACTCCACCCCCAACCCTTGTATACTGGTAGGAGATACTTTGACTTAAGTCGAAGGCGGGGTGGGGTTCTTTTGTTTGATTTAAAAATTATTGAAAAATATTATTTATTCTATATTTACCCAAGTTGCTAGTTATAAAAAAGTGCCTCTTTTTAAGTACAAAGAATTAAATTTTTGTGCCTAGCAATACGCAAAACTTGGCATTCTGTATCGTATTGATACTATTCAGGGGCACTAACTAGCAACTTGCGTTATTTGTAGAATAAATATTTTACTAAAAGTTAACCTAAAACCTTGCATTTGTTAATTATTTGAAGCATAAATACTGATATCTTTACAAGTAAAGATATATTTAGGCATTTAGTCTTTGAATAATGGTGCTTTCAGCACAAAAGCATCTGAGCTGATAGCTCGACATTTAAGTTAGCGCCTAGTCAATCTCTAAGTTCAGATTCAATGCAATCAAACCAGATTCAGCGGCAAATTCACACCATTAGGACTGCTTTGGTGTTATTAAGTATTTTTTTTGGTGTGGAATTAAGTGCAGGAATTTGGAGCCATAGCCTGTCACTTTTAGCAGATGCAGAACACATTTTGTCTGATGTAGCAGCTTTGGGTGTAGCACTGCTAGCAATCTGGCTGTCTCAATCTATGTCCAAAGGAATTTTATTTGGGCGTTATCGATTAGAGGTTTTGGCAGCGCTGGTTAATGGTATTAGTCTAGCCTGTATTGCAGGCTGGATAGTCAAAGAAGCTTTGGAGCGATTACAATCTCCAACCACAGAAATTCTTGGCGTACCAATGTTAGTAACTGCATTGATTGGCTTAGGGGTTAACAGCTTTAACGTGCTTTGCCTACATGGATGTAGCCATCATGATCTTAATATCAGGGGCGCATTTCTTCACCTGTTAGCGGATGTAGTAAGTTCAGTGGGAGCGGTACTAGCAGCGATCGCAATCATTTGGCTCAATTGGACTTGGGCAGATGGTGTCATTAGTTTAGCAGTAGCTGGACTAATAGCGCTTTTTGCTGCTTATCTGGTGATTCAAAGCATTAATTGTTTACGTGGCCAAGTCGGGGATATTGCCGATGCTTCTTGTATCTGTAATTTACCGACAGAAAACTGTGGCGATCGCCAAAATGCACAGAAGCTATTATTTCCTACTTTAGAGGAGCTGATTCGATGATTTCCTTAGTGCAACAGTACAACCGCTCGTTAGCTTGGTTCATCTGTGGTCTGGTTTTAGCTGTCTTACTGTCTTTTGGAATATCAAACCTACAGCCAGCTACTGTCTTTAACCAAAATAATTATGTTCCCGACTCTACTGCCTCAGTTGTGATTTCCGAATTCGCCGCTACTCATCAAGAACCCAATTTTTATCAATAGATTTTTGGCATAAATCAAATTGAATCACCCCACTCTGCCAGGGGGGAGTGGTTAGGGGTGGAGTATTGCGGGACTTGTGTCAAAAGTCTAATAGTTAACTGCGAATATTTGCTCAATTAACGTTAAGAGGCATTGTCATGATTTCACTTTTCGGAAAGTGCAGGAGACCCCTGGCCTTTTTTATGGCTAGTTTTCTCTCTGCCATGATGCTAGTCTTCGGGAATCCTACCATTAGTCCTGCCCTAGCTGCAGGTGGTAATGGGATTAACGTGATTCTCATGATTGGCGATGGTATGGGTTGGAATATGGCGCGAGCTGCAGCCATTGCCAAGGGTGGCGCTTTTTACACTGCGGGTAAAGGTTCTGGTCTGAGTATGCAAACTCTCCGTGGCTATGGGCTGGTAACTACCTACGGCACAACAATTCAGGGAGATACTCCAACTCTATCAAATCAACCCAAATCAACAGGTAACTCTGCTCTGAATGGAACTAAGACACTTACAGGTGCAAGTCCTGTTCGTCCCCGCTTCTCATTCCAAGCTAGTCCTCTTAACCCCGGTACTCGCTCTGATGGTAATAGCACTTTACCAGGGAACTTATCAGGTTATGACACAACTAAGGGTGGACCGACTCCTTGGATTCCACTGTCCCCTGCTACTCCTGGTAGTTATGACAAAGATTATATCAAGTACAGCTACCCTGACTCTGCTAACACTGCTACCACCCTATATACAGGCGTAAAGAGCTATAACAACGCTATGGGGGTAGATGTTTACGAGGGAAAACTGACAACCATCCTAGAAATTGCCAAGCAACAAGGTAAAGCTACAGGTTTGGTGACATCCGTACCTGTTAGTCATGCTACCCCTGGTGCTGCGGCTTCTTTCGTCAATCGTCGTAGCAAATACGACAGTGATTATGATGCTAGCAAGACTAACCAAGACAGCATTTTACAACAAACATTGCTGAACTTTCAGCCTAATGTTTTGTTGGGTGGTGGTCATCCCCTAGATCATTTAAACGCTATAAATAATGCATCTCTGGCTAACCCGACTAAGCCATGCGATCCAACAAAGAGCGGACAGACACCTGGATTGGTATACTGTCCTCCTGGTACTTATTATTATAACTACATCAGAAAATCCACTTACGAGCATCTGAAGAATAATCCCACACCAGGAGCTAATCGTTACGGTTACACCTTTTTAGAACGTGGCCCTAATGCAACTCAAACACTGCTAAACACCGCTGCGACTATCAACCCCAATAACAAAGGTAGGTTATTTGGTTTATACGGCGCTCGTGGTCAAGATGGCAATATTCCTGTCAGTAGTTCTAAAGGAGATTACAGCTTAACAGGTTTAGGCCAGTTTTCACTTTACAGTTCAGTTGTGAAGACTGCAAGTTCTGCTGCTAACTGTGCTTCAGGTCAGTTTATTACTGGTTCTGCTAATGAGTGCGTACCTGTTATCGATGCAGCTGGTAATCCTACATCTGTTAATCCTCCTAAACCTGATACTGACCGTCCCCTAGCTGCTGGTGAAACTAACGCCAGCTTTATCGCTAGAGAAAGGAACGAAAATCCAACTTTGGCTGATTTGACTCAAGCAGGCTCTGACTGTTCTGGGTAAAGACCAAGATGGTTTCTGGCTAATGGTTGAAGGTGGTGACGTTGACTGGGCTGCCCATGACAATAACATGGATAACCTGATTGGTACAGTCAATGACTTCGACAGAGCAGTCCAAACAACCATTAACTGGATCAACAACAATGGCGGTTGGAGTAAGAACTTACTCATTGTGACTGCTGATCATGACCACTACCTGACTCTCAATCCGGACTTCCCCTCCAAGCTAACTCCCCAAAATCCAAATAGGGCTAGAGGTTTGTCATATAACGCTAAGGACATTACTTTCAACAAGCACAACCCAACAGAGGCTGCTCACTTCTGGGGATCTGATCCCACACAAAAGTATCTCTGGGGTACCCACAGCCGTCGTCCTGTACCTGTTTACTACCAAGGCGCTTACTCTCAAACTCTGACTAGATATTTGGGAAAAAATGTTGTGTTTACAGATACCAAAGGTAATACTTACACAGTACCTGGTGTTCGGGGATTAGTTGATCAGACCCAAATCTTTCAAACTATGAAGACAGCGGTGACAACTAAATAATTATCCAATCTTGTGCGGTGGACATCCAACCCCTAGCCAAAGGCGGGCGAGACGTCATTGGCGTCAAGTTAAGAAAAATAGAGTCTTGTCAAGAGGGGCCTACTAATTGACTAAACTCAACAAAATGGTGCTGAGTGTAGTTATGAGTAAACCACGGAAAAAACAAGGAAATCCAGACGTTGGCAGGTAAAATAATGATGGTTGTAGAAGCATTTACCCATTGTCCAGTGTCAGTTTGGTACGATGGCTGTTCCGCAGTTTGTATTTTTTTAACCGTGCCTGCTTGCAGAACCCACGGTTAGAACTTATACCTTGACTTGTCGAAAATCATCGCTTAATGGGACTGGTTAAAGCTGTTCGCAAACGGCATAGGGATAATGCCAAAAGGTCACTTGACATTTGGGAACCAGCCTTAACTTGACGCCAATGGCGTCTCGCCTGCCCGTAACCTGAGGCGGGCAAGACTTTGGCAAGCTCAAGGCAGTTAATCTCAGTACAAGTCAGTCGAAGGCTGCTCGTACTAGAAAATAAATCGGCAAAATCGGAATGCACTAATGTTTATTTGAAAAAAATTACGTACATTTGTACCATAAACAGGGGCAGATGGATAATCAAGAGAAGATATGGCTAGAGCAATCGAGCGAATTGAAAAAGATATAGTAGCTCTCGAAGAAGCAATTGAGGCGATCGGGATTGAACTCGAAAACGCTGATAGCATTTATTTAACCACTTTGGGGCAATCGTTGCGGAAACAGTTGATTCTGGCGACTTACCATTTATGTACCCAAGGGTATCCCGAAAATTTCCTGAAGTTATCATTAAATCAGCGGCAACAATTACAACAAGCTATCCGCAAATTGGGGCAACAGGCTGCTGAACATTTACTTACTTGTATCAGCAGTCAGGATGACGAGGATGATGAAGATGATGAGGATGACGAGGATGACGAGGATGATGAGGATGACGAGGATGATGAGGATGATGAACAGAGCAATTCTTCCTCCCCGTCCCCCCTCCCCTCCTCCGCTGATCCTGATGCCTCTGACTCGGTAGAACTGTCAACATCTCAAGATGACATGGAAGCAGTGATTCAAGTTACACTAAAAAGACTTTCCCATGACACTAATGTTTTATTGCAAAAAGCGGGAATTTTACCCAAAAAATTACCAGAAAGGATTTTAGAAGCGGCGGCATCTGCATCAGAAGGATCTGCCGAGGTTATGCCAGGGCCACCAAACCTATTAAACTTAGTAATTGAAATTGAAAATGATCAAGATGGAGAAGAATCTAGCCTGACGCAGATCACAGCTATTAACCTGCGGCTGGGGGAAATTGAATTTGCCGATCCAGCACTCTCATCTGCACGCAAGCAGATTCGTCATTTCTTAATTCAACTAAGCAAGCTAGGACGGGAGTATGAAAAAAAGCAGCGGGAACTGTCAATAGCCGAAGCCGAAGCCGCATGGCGTGCTAGTTGGTTTGATTGAAGTAACTCTTAACTCCTCACTTCCATGTCTAATGAACAACCAGATTGGATCAGATTGCAAAAAGCCTTAGCAATAGAGGCAGAAACCGGTTTTACAGACTTGCAGGGCAAACAATATCGCTTCAGTACCTTCCTTAGCTTGACTTTTGGGAAATTCCCTACAGCCTTGCCTGGAAATGAACGCCGCCGCTGGCAAGACTTAGCGGTTCAATTTGCTAGCTATCCCAATCTGGTACTGGAAGATAGACAACACTTAATAGCAGAAACTCGGAAATATCTTTATCAGCTACAGCAAGGGGAAGGGGAGGGAGAGGGGGAGAAGAAATATCAATCTCCGGTGGGAAATCCGAAATCGCCGATTGTGGCAGAGGTTAGTCGGAGTTTTGCCCCGAAAATCGACCAAAAACTCAGTGAAGTACCAGAAATCGGCATGAGAAAAGCCGCAAATTTGGCGCGGCTGAATTTGGATACTGTCCGTGATCTATTGTTCTACTATCCCCGCGATCACATTGACTATGCACGTCAAGTTAATATCAGTGAGTTGCAGGGTGGTGAAACGGTGACGATAGTCGCCACAGTGAAGCGTTGTAACTGCTTTAATAGCCCCAAAAATCAGAAATTATCAATTTTAGAATTGATTCTCAAGGATAATACTGGTCAAATCAAAGTAAGTCGCTTTTCTGCTGGTTCGCGCTTTACCAGTCGCGCTTGGCAAGAAAGTTTAAAACGTCGCTATCCGGTGGGAAGTGTATTAGCGGCCTGTGGTTTGGTGAAAGAAAGTAAATATGGCTTGACGCTGGATAACCCAGAGTTAGAAGTTTTGGCACATCCAGGAGACACGATTGATTCGTTGACTATTGGTAGAATAGTGCCAATTTATGCTTTGACTGAGAGAGTGGTGGCGAATATGGTGAGACAGGCGGTAATCGCTGTTTTACCAACGGCGACGCACTTGAAAGACCCCTTACCCAGTGGTTTGCGTCAGAAGTATAATTTGATGGAATTAAAAGATGCGATCGCCAATATCCATTTCCCTGTAGATAGCGCCACTCTGCAACTTGCCCGTCACCGCCTAGTCTTTGATGAATTTTTCTATCTGCAACTGAGTTTACTGCAAAGGCAGCAGCAAGCCAAGGCGATGCAAACCAGTGCTATTTTGGCTCCCAAAGGTCAGTTAATTGAAAAATTCCACGAAATCTTGCCTTTTCAACTCACCGGCGCCCAGCAGCGAGTTATCAATGATATTCTCAACGATTTGCAAAAACCTGCACCTATGAATCGGTTGGTACAGGGCGATGTGGGTTCTGGTAAAACTGTGGTGGCAGTAGTAGCAATTTTAGCAGCAATTCAATCTGGCTACCAAGCGGCGTTAATGGCGCCGACAGAAGTTTTGGCAGAACAGCATTACCGCAAGTTGGTTAGCTGGTTTAACCTGTTGCATTTACCAGTCGAATTACTGACAGGTTCGACTAAAACTGCAAAAAGGCGACTAATTCATTCTCAGTTAGAAACGGGAGAATTACCCCTGTTAGTCGGCACCCATGCGTTGATTCAAGACACGGTAAATTTTCAACAATTGGGGCTAGTGGTAATTGATGAACAGCATCGGTTTGGAGTCGAACAACGGGCGCGTTTACAGCAAAAGGGCAACCAACCCCATGTATTAACTATGACAGCTACTCCCATTCCCCGCACCCTGACGCTGACGATCCACGGGGATTTGGATGTGAGTCAAATTGATGAGTTACCACCAGGAAGGCAAAAGATTCAGACGACAATGCTAACGGGTAAAGAACGCCCCCAAGCTTACGACCTGATGCGGCGAGAAATTGCCCAAGGAAGGCAAATTTATGTAGTTTTGCCATTAGTGGAAGAATCAGAAAAATTAGATTTGCGATCGGCGGTAGAGGAGCATCAAAAGTTACAAGAAAGCGTTTTTCCCGATTTTCAAGTGGGGCTGCTCCACGGACGGATGAGTTCGGCAGATAAGGACGAAGCAATTACTAAATTCCGCGATCGCGAAACACAAATTTTAGTTTCTACCACCGTTGTGGAAGTAGGGGTAGATGTACCCAATGCCACAGTTATGCTCATTGAACATGCGGAACGCTTTGGCTTATCGCAACTGCACCAACTGCGGGGGCGTGTTGGTCGGGGTGCAGATCAGTCCTACTGTTTATTAATGAGCAGTACCAGAAGTCCTGATGCTCTACAACGGTTGAAGGTATTGGAACAGTCCCAAGATGGCTTTTTCATCTCAGAAATGGATATGCGTTTTCGCGGTCCTGGACAAGTTCTGGGAACTCGTCAATCGGGGGTGCCAGATTTTAGTTTAGCAAGTTTGGTGGAAGATGAGGAAGTTTTAGTGTTAGCGCGGCAAGCTGCAGAGAAGATAATTGAGATGGATGTGACTTTAGAGCGTTGGTATTTGATGAAAGAAGAGTTGAAGTATCGGTATGAGCGATTGATGGGTGGAGCGATTATGACATGATATGTCTGAGTTAATTCTTAGTGACTTAGACTAAAAATAGTGTCATGGTAATTCCGTTCACAGACAGAGAGATAGAGAAGGCTTGGCGAGAAAATAAATCTGCTTCTGAGAAGACGCCACGAAGCAATGCTCATCGGTTACTCTTATTTTATGCAGTTGAATGTGGTTTGAAAGCAGTTTTGATGCGTAGATAGGGCAAAAATCGTTCGGATTTATGTACAGATATTTCTGAATGCCAACATGATGTAAATAAGCTACTCGATTGTTTGTATGCAGGGGAAAAATTGAAATTACCAGCACAGCTTAGTATGCAGCCATTAAAAGGTAAGAAGAGCAATGATGAAAGAAAATTTACCCCTGGAGATATCAACCAAATGTGGCGCTACGGTGGACGTTGTGCAACAGGAAATATAACAGACCAAGATGCTGTAGAAGAATTTCAGAATGCTTATTTACCACTACAAGCAGATAATCTATATTCTACAAGGTTGCAGATAAAAGAAACAGAATTTACAGAAAGATTACTTTATGTTAATTCTTGGGAAGAAGCTCGCTCAAAAACTAGCCTAACTTCATTAAAGGATCGCTCCCTTGCTGCAAATCAAAAGAGCGATGCCTACGGCGGGCTACGCCTACGCTGAAATTGTTAACCTAGGTAAACTCAATAGTCTCAATAAAATCTAAAAGATTCTCCTTAAGTTCCTCGGCTTCGTCTTCCACATCACCGGGAGTTTGTCCGTCAAAAAAACTCCGCTGGTTGCTAATTATATACAAAAATTCAGATTTGATAAAAGCGAGTAGTCCTCGGTATGCATCTAATCTGATGGCGGTACCGTTATTTTCTTGCTTGGAAATTGTTGAACCTTGGGGCATATCTACTAATACATAGTAAGCCCCAGCTAGCGTTTCTTCCAGATATTCTGTATACTCTATCTGAGCATTTGGTAAATTGGCAATAATTGCCTGAGGTATATATTTTTCTACTAGAATTGATTGCAGATATTCTTCCTGTCCAATAGACTCTATTTCTTCCGCCTGTTCGGGAGGAATAGGATAATAATCAATTCTCAACAAAGTACCAAAATCGTCAGAAAAGCCAACTACCCCTTCTTGACTTTGAATCCTACCTCCTTGCTGGGAATCAACTGGAATTGGGAGGGAAAAATTACCTAAAGGTGACTCATAGACTTGTTCGCTATAGTCTTCAACTACTTCTGTTTCATCTTCGTCATCTGCATATTCTGCTTCTTGAAAAGCGGCTATTACCTCCTGTACAATCTCTTCGGCTTCTTCATCCTCTAAATCCAAGGCTTCCTGTAGCTTTTTGAGATATGGCTGTTTCTTTTTGGGGAGAACCAATTCTTCTAGATCTAAAAGCATGATTACCCCAGCAGCAAAAGCATCTAATACTACCTCATCTGACAGGGATTGTCGTGCGGTATTAAATAGGGATCTAGTCCCTCTTCTTCTGCAATATATATGAGTCGATCAACTATTTCTGCAATTTCATCTTCTGAGTATTCCTCGAATACCTCAAAATCCCAGAGGATAGTCGCTAAAGTATCTGCATCCAACTCATCTAATGAAGAATCAGCCACTGCGGTAATGACTGCGATCGCCGCTACCGCTTCTTCGGGACTCAGTGATTCTTTAGAAGTCTCTTTTGAGTTAAATATCTTATCATACTTTGTCATGATTTCTACCTCGATTAGTTTATTGTTGACAGTTGAGAGTTTACCCTGATCATTTCTTATCCTCTCCCTGTTGCATCAAGTCCTAATTTATCGGATACTCACTTCAGTGATACAGGAATCGTTCGGCAATACTTTCATAAAACGTTAGTTCAGTCCAATAACCTAAGTGTGCTTGTTCTCCCCAAAATGCTTGATATTTCATTTGAATGTTCTCTAAGTTCTCGTAGTAATCTAGATTACCGCTGATCGGGTCTTTTAGGTGGTAATAATTTAACCAACGTATTTGCTCTAGATTACATATCACTGGGTTATTGGTAAAGTATAAATTTGGCTGTAACAATTTTCCTTTTACGCGGAAGGAGTTGAGATGTTCTAAAATCCGTTGTCGAATATACTGTCCCTCCCGCGCCACTTCGCGAAAGAAAAAGGCGATTTTGTCTAGTGGAGAACCAAATGTAATTAACCCCCGAAGCTTATCAATGAACAGACTTTTACCGTTGTCTGGAGTTATACTAGCTTCAATACAAAGCAGGTTCAATGTATCGTAGGCAATACAGCTTCCAAGAGAATGTCCCACCACGATTACTTGGTCGTAATTTGCTTGCTTATCTTTGAGAATTGCTTTGAGTAATGTTAAGCATTCTCTAAGTATTTGCTGCCGGATTTTTTGGTAAGGTGATTTTGGATCAGTGATACTGTACAGGGTGATATCACCGACGAGATTAACTAACGGTGGAGTGATCAGTTCTTTACTGAGGTTCCAGGCTGATTGTAGAAAGCGTCCGCTGAGAATTGGCCCTAACAAGTACAGAATTAACCATAGTCCCAGTCGTAATCCTGGATAAACAAAATTATATACACGCAGAAATATGGTTAGCCAACGAAGACGAAATCTAAAAAAACCTGTTTTATCCCTATTATTAAGAAGTTCATCTAATAAAATTTTGTTATCCTTGCGCTCATAAAACTTGATTGTCCCATCTAGTGTCTGCTCTGCCCACTGTAATATCTGAGATATATTGATTTGATTTTTTGTATCAGGCGCCCAGTAGTATTCATGAATATCAATGATCCAGTCTTGTTGAGGATCGGTTGAACTCAATCTGACAAAGCTTTCTGTCCAAAAAGCACCAATTGATAATCTACGTTTAGCTAATAAATGCTCTAATTGGATTTTTATATTTTGCGCTTCAAAGTATTTTAGCCAGTTCAAGGAAAAATCGTTCACGGTTTCAAAAGGGTATTGTTCGCCAATACCGTGGATAACTAAAAATGCCGTGCGTCCTTGAGGAAATTTCACATTAATTGGTTTTTCAGTCATGGTAATTAAAACTTCTCTAGAAAATATTTGCCTTGAGTAAATGCTCTATTAAAAGTATTTACAACTACTGCTTATTTTTGGCAATCGTCACCATAAAAGCATCTAACATTGATAATGTCACTAGCCTGAAGATACGTAATTTAAATAATTAAATTTGACGCATCCTAGGTACTTGCTACCTCATAGAGTCCTGAGCAAATAGACGCAGAATTGATTACCATGACACAAAAAAATGCTATATTACTTATTTGGTTGAGCAATCCGCACTTCAATATCTTCTAATGTTTGCAACAATAGACGCTTTGCTTGCAATTGCCAACCCCATTTCTGAAGTCTAAACGCTAACACAGACCCAGCGATCGCAGTCAATAAGCCTATGGGTTGATTTAAAGAAATTCCCAATAACAAACCCAAGCCAGCAATTCCCCAAAATGGTAAGGCTACTACTTGTCTTTGTTCTTCGACAATTTTAGCAATTTGACTAGGCTGCATAGTCGCTAATAATTCTTCTTTGACTTGGCGCTGTTCTGTAGCAGATACTGATAAAGCTATTTTACGCCGCAGTTTTTCGATTTTGCGAGCATCAGTGCTGTACTCAGTTAGCTCATCTTCTGCCATTTTTAGTAGTCGTTCTAGTTGAGCCATTTTGTTTGATATTTCGGATTGTGATACAACTATTATCCCTAATAATGAACTTGCTAGAACGGATATAGCGCAACACATTTAAATGAGGTAAAACCTGATATCTCAAGGTATAAGGGCACGGCAGTGCCGTGCCCCTACAGGTGTACCTTACTAGGTCGGGATTCGCTATATTTTTTTTATACACAAAATGTACATATTTATATTTTTGTGATATTTTCTGCTGCACTTGTAAGAGCAAAATTCACATTCGAGGATAAAAAAATTCAAGACAGAGAAAATTTTACCGGGTGTGCGAAAATTCACCTAAAAATATAGCTAAGACCACTGTTGAAACGTTGCAGAATAATATTTCTAGAAATTAGATGCGTTTGCCCTGCAGTTAGTCTCTGAAGATAGCTACTAGTCCTTAGTCGCTAATCCTTCCTGCTCCTGAATTTCTCTGATTAATTCGCGGATTTGTCGGTAATATTGTTTATTTCCGGCTGTATAATAGATGTGAGCCGATTTATCGAAATCAGCAATTGCTCCTTGATAGTCTCCTAAATTGCGGCGGACATCAGCTCGAACTATATAGGCTGTAGCCCAATTTGAGTGCAGCTGCAAAGCTTGGTTTAAGTCGGTTATGGCTCCCTTTAAGTCTCCCAACCAAGAACGGCTCCGACCTCGATTAAACCAATCTTCAGCCAAGGTGGGGTCTATAGCAATTGCCTGATTGTAATCTTCTTTAGCGCCTTGATAGTCACACAAAGCATAGCGAGCATTACCGCGAGCGCTGTAAAATGCCGCTGAGTCAGGATTTAGTCGCAAGGCTTGGGTGTAATCGGCGATCGCACCCTGATAGTCTCCTTGACTATATCGGGTAGAACCTCGGTTATAATAAGCTTCAATTAAATCGGGATTCATGGCTAATGCTCGGTTATAATCGGCGATCGCTCGTCGTTCATCTCCTAACAGGCGATGGGCATTACCCCGATTGCAGTAGGCTGCAGAAAAGTTAGGCACAATCTCGATAGCTTGAGTGTAATCTGCAATTGCTGCTGAGAAATCTTCTAATCCTTCGTGGGCAATGCCTCGACCATAGTAAGCTTCGGCTAAATTAGAATTAATTTGCAATGCTGTGCTATAATCTTTAACAGCTGCTTGATAATCTCCCAAGCAACGGCGAGCCACAGCGCGATCGCAATATCCTTCAGCTAGATGCGGATTGAGTTGTAGAAGTCGGTTGCTATCTTCAATTGCGGCTTGATAGTCTGCTAGTCGGCGGTAAGCATTTGCCCGAAAGCCATAGACTAAAGCGAGAGTCGGATTTTCCTGCAATGCCTGATTATAATCTGTAATTGCTCCTTGATCATCTCCCTGAGCGCTACGAACCAGACCCCGCTCGTAGTATGCTTGGACATCATCAGGATTGAGTTTAATAGCTAGGTTAAAGTCGGCGATGGCGCGGTGATAGTCTTTGAGGTGAGCGAAAACCAAACCGCGATTATAGTATGCTCCCGCAAAATTGGGATTAATTTCGAGAGTACGGTTGTAATCAGCAATCGCACCGTGATAGTCTGCTAAAGCATAGCGAGCATTACCTCGGTTATGATAAGCTTCTGCTAGGTGAGGATTTAACTGTAATGCTCGTTCGTGATCAGCCATCGCTTGGTGATATTCTCCTAAAAGATGGTGAATATTACCCCGGTTACTATAAGCGGCGGCAAAATTGGGATGTAACAGCAAAGCTTGGTTAAAATCGGCGATCGCTCCCTGATTATCGCCTAAATCGCAACGAGCCACACCCCGATTATGGTAAGCATTGGCAATATCAATATTGATATAATTAGTTAATTGGGGATTAATCGCAATTGCTTGTTGATAATCGCTAATTGCGCTGTCATAGTTTCCTAGAGCAACAGACGCTTGAGCGCGACTGTGGTAAGATTCAGCTAGATTGGGGTTGATTTGTAAAGCTAGATGATGATCAGCGATCGCTCCCTCATAATCTTCTAAAAAGTAACGCGCATTTCCTCGACTGGAGTAGGCTGCAGCAAAATGGGGATTGATGTTGATTGACTGTTGAAAATCTGCGATCGCACCGTGATAATCTTTGAGACTACCACTGCGAATAATACCTCGATTATAGTAAGCTCTTGCATAGTGGGGATTTAACTCTATTGCTTGGGTGTAAGCGGCGATCGCTCCTTGATAGTCCCCTTGTAAATTTTTGTTTAATCCCTGGTTTAAATAATCTTCAGCATTCATGTAATTTTTTTGGGTTTTGACAGTCTCTAGCCCTGAAGAATCAGGATTGTTCTGGACACGGTTTAAAAATCGTTCCAACTATTATTGTGCCTGTTACTAGAATTTTACAGCTATTTCCCGGTAAAAATACTCACGTACGGAGGATAAAAATCAGTGGTAAGTAGAGGTGGGGTTTCTTACCTTATTCTAGCCGTCCGCGATCATTTGATTGTTTGTAGTTAGGACTTTAGTCCTCTCTCTGTTAAGAGCGGGAGGCTAGTCCGCAGACTTTACGCGAGTGCGTGTCGTAGACAGGAGCATCCCAAATGTGTAAATTTATTTTTTTGTAGTGATGGCTCTCTAGCCCGCTTCCTGGACATTAGGGAGCTACAAATTTTACCAAAATAAAATTTGTAGCTCCCTCGTATACAGACACTGCGCTAAAACTACCAAAAAATTATCTGAATTTTGTTTTTTTCTCACCAGCTTTATCATAGTTACTACCCACATTCCGCACCCTAACTGTCACAAGTTCATTAGTACTTAACTAATTGTCGGCGAATAGTATTTATGAACTATAAAATGAAGGGAGATTTTAAAACTTAATGATAAATACTTCTATTAGGTAGCAACTGAGAGAAAATGATAATCATTATGAGGGGAGGGAGAGGCTGCGGACGGCAGCCTCTCCCTCCCCTTTTTGTAATTCAATAATTATTCGATGGGTTAAAGAGATGTTTATGTACCTGGTTGACTAACATAAATTTTTAGGTTCATCCAATGTGAAAATGGAAGCAGATGTTGTAAATAGAGTAACAATAGCATGTCTAACGATCAAGAGATTGAATTTCAGAACATAGACCATTTAGGTATAATCGCAGGAATTATAGATGCCATAGGCTTAGTAGATATTATTAATAAATTAGTAGGTCAAATCCACAAGAAAAAATTAGTCCGGGATATGTAGTAAAAGCAATGATATTAAATGGATTGGGCTTTGTCAGTAGTCCTTTATATATGTTTCCAGAGTTTTTTCAAGATAAACCTTGTGAATATCTAATCGGAAAGGGAGTAAAAGCCGAATATTTAAATGATGATAAATTAGGGAGAGTCATGGATAAATTATTTATGAAAGGCTTAACGGAGATATTCTTAGCTATTAGTAGTCAGGTAATAAAAGAATTCAAGATTAGTTTGAAATCGTCACATTTGGATTCGACTTCACTACACTTACATGGTGAATACAACACTAGATTGCCAGATGTAACTTTTGATAATAATTCATTAAATGGTCAAATCAAATCACCCAACGGGAGAGGAAGTTTCGACTCGACGGGAACCGCCATCGCTCTTAGCGTCTCCCCTTCTCCTAAGGGAGAGGCTGCGCCAAGGGAGAAGACTCGAACTTCCTCACCACAAGCTATTGAGATTACCTATGGCTATTCTCGTGACCATAGACCGGATTTGAAACAATTTATCATAGACTTAATATCATCGGGAGATGGAGATATACCAATATTTTTCAAATCGGCATCTGGAAATCAATCAGATTCTTCAAGTTTTGCGAAAATCTTTTTAGAATATAAAGAACAAATGCAAAAATTATCAATAAAAAATGAAGAGAATTTAATGGTTGCAGATGCGGCTTTGTATAACGCAAAAAATATAAGCTCATTATCAGGAATGAGGTGGTTATCTTAGAGTACCGATGACTATAGGAGAGGCAAAAGAACTAGTATCAACATTATTATCACCTGATTTTATAAGTAGTTCTGTGACTGGATATTATTACGCTACAAGAAAAAGCAATTATGCTGGAATTGAACAGAGATGGTTAGTTGTAGAAAGTACTGAGAGAAAAAAATCTGATTTACGGCAATTAGAAAGAGGATATCCAACTCAAAAATTAGTGCATTATCCAAGCTCAAAAAACTGTTATTAACTAACTTTAAGTCTGAAGAAGAGGCTGTTAAATCTGTAAAAAATTTAAATAAACAATTAAAATATCATCAAATTGAGAATGTTAATTACTTGGAGAAGAAATTAAAGGATAATCAAGATATTTGTTGTCAAGTAAATGCCACATTATGCGAGAATCGAAAAGCCATTAAATTAGCTTATACAAGTGCTGGACGTTTTGTGCTTGCAACAAATATTTTGGATGAAAAGTCTCTCAGTAATGATGATATAATTTCTCAATATAAAGCACAGCAAAGCTGTGAAAGAGGGTTCGGTTTTTTAAAAGACCCTTTATTTTTTGCGGATAGTATTTTTCTTAAAGCAAGCGAAAGAATTGAAGCTATGGCTATGATAATGGGATTATGTCTATTAGTATATACTTTAGCTCAAAGACAAATCAGAACCGCCTTATCAGCGTCTAAATCTACAATTAAAAACCAACTTGGTAAATCTGTAAACAACCCAACCATGCGATGGGTATTTCAATGTTTTCAATCTATACATTTAGTCAAATTAAATAATCAGGAAATATTCATATCAAATATGACTTCATCCAGAGAACATATTTTGAGTTTTCTGCCAGATGATTGTCGCTCCTATTATAAATGTTGACAAATAGCTGCAATAAATTATTTATAAATGTATTGATAAACGCTATTAATTACGTTTAATAGTTACAGATTTTTTTAACTTTTTCCTCAAAATCCATAATTTAATTACAGAAATTTGCACAGTCATCATAAGTTTTTATCTATCAATTAAGTGCCAATCTTTATTGCATCTTATTGAGAATTCAAATCTCATCCAGAGTCGGTAAAAAATCTGACTCATAACCCAAAACGTCTGATTTTACTCTTTTATGAGAACAATCCTCCGTAAAAACCCCTTTGTGACAGTTAGGGTGCGGAATGTG
>CAVYXS010000217.1:0-11810 GCA_963772205.1 uncultured cyanobacterium | reverse complement strand
GATTTAAAGACACTAAAAGTTATCGGAAAAGTTAAAACTGGTTCTGACCCAGATGCCATCGTCTATGATTCTGTGTCCCAGAAAGTGTTGACTTTTAACGGTTTGAGCAACTCAGCAACTGTTTTTGATGCTAAAACTACCAAAGTCTTGGGGACAATTGCCTTAGGTGGCACACCAGAATTTGCGGTAGCTGATGGCTTAGGGCATATCACATGAATTTAAGGACAAAAGCGAAATCGTAGCCATAAATGCTAGTAACCTCAAAGTTGAGAAACATTCTGCGCTCAAACCTTGCTCAGAACCAACTGGAATCGATATAGATAAAGCGCATCGGCGGTTGTTTATTGGTTGTAGAAACCAAATTATGACTATAGTGGATGCAAACACCCTCAGTATTAAAGCTACACTACCAATTGGTAAGGGGACAGATGCGATCGCTTATGACCCATTGACGAGATTAGCTTTCAGTTCAAATGGCTAAGGTTCGGTGACAATGGTACATGAGGACTCTCCCGACAAATTTAGTATTGTGAATAACGTTGTCACCGAGCCTGGAGCGCGGACAATGGCATTAGATTTAAAGACCCATCAGCTATATTTGGCTACAGCGAAGTTTCAAGCAACCTCTACCCCCGTCCCAGGACAGGTAAGATCTAGACCAAGTATTATCCCTGGTACTTTTGTGATTCTGGTTTTAGGTGACAGATGATTCTATGTTGCTGTTAATTTTTTGACATAGCGAAATTTGTTCAGTCCGGGGAGTGTCAAAGCTTTAAAGTCTGCTTTAACATCTGCAAAATCAGTCCTACACTGTATCGAAAATTATATAGCAACACACTATAAATAAACAGGAACTGAAATATTAATGGGAGGATAGATGATGGCAATACACCATTAGTTCCAAATCCAAAAATCGCTACACCAAAATATAAACACAAAGGTATAACTACTTGTATAATCCAAATACTATTTGGGCGGATGATAAGTTGCAGTAATGCTTTGCCATGACTGGGGTCTAGCTGAATATTGCCTTTTGTAACTAGAGGTGATATGCGGTTGCCAAATGGTCCGGAAACTCTGACAAATTGATCTTTGATATAAACTTGATATCTATATGAAATTCGCGTTCCCCAAAATGATTGAGCTTCTACTTCCAAATGTGTAGCAGAAACCCCCATCAGTATTTGACTTACTTCTTCAGTTGTCAGTGGTACTAAAAGCGTAACTTTCTGATACGGCAGAAGCGAAAATAGCACCTTTGTTAAACTGGTCATTTTGAGATTTTTCAAAAGTGTTATCAGAGCGATAGCACTGCGGAGCGCAGGCATCGCTTTCAAGTGGTTTTGATCAGCAGAGGTTTGAAAATTAATTGAGTGGCACAGGCGCTCATCTGCCAGTCATGATTGCATCTGATGCAACAGCACACAGACAGACGATTATCCCCAAGCAATAGCTAGACTTCTGGAACTTTAATATAAAGGGTGATAGTGTTTGTCTTGCTGAAATATGAGTAATGCTCATCAATTTTTGAGATGGCATTAAATGGGATGTGGAGGGTGTCTATTGTTTCATTTGCTTGTTGATGAAGAAGTGTGATGTAGTCGTCATGCACACTCTTAAGTGAATAAGTCTTACCCATGTAGACAATATTTTGAGTAAGTGACTTGAAGTAGTCGCGAAGAGTATCTGACATAAGTTTTTTTCAGGAGTTTACATTTAATTAGGGCTTGCTGAAAAAGTCATGAAACAGCAATTTTAAGGGTTGACCAGTTATGCAAGCCTGGTCAAAGATAGCTTGATACTATCAATAAATAGCTGAATTATAATTTTCAGTTATATTAAACTTTGAAAAAAGTCTATTTTTAAAAAATAGACATAAAAAAGCATAAAAAACCCGTGACAAGTGAGTAGAAAGATTCATGACTAAAAAAGTAATAGCAATTGCCGTTTGAGAAGTATGAGACAGTTTCGCCATCACTCGATTAAGACTAAATCTTCTTTTACTTTGTCCGAATTTTCCCTCAATACAATTACGAATTCTCTCGGATTCTAAATCTTGCTTCTTTTTTTCTTTACTAATATTAGCTGGAGGTCTTCCTAAAGGAGGTCCGCTCATGATAATACCTCTTTCTTTACACCAAGTGCGATTCTCCCTTGTTCGATAAATTTTATCTACATGAACAGATTCTGGATAATAACCAGTGTAATTTTTAAAGGCTTCTACTTGAGCTTTTAAGTCTCCTGATTCATTATAATTATCCCAACTAATGCGGTCTAAAAATACATATCCATCAAAACAACTAGCTGACAATTTTGCCCCAAATTCTACGGCTTTCCCGGCTTTCCCTCTGACGATTGGACGAATGTGCGGTTGGGCTAAACTAACAATACGGTCATCAATACTCTGTTTTTTATTCTCATACAACCATAGTTGTTGGCGATAGATTTCTGCAACTACAAGCAGCATTTTATATTGTCTATTAGTTAAATTTTCTAAACTGGCTCCAGAACTAATTAGCTGGTCAATATACGATAAGTTTCTTTTAATATATTGGAGTTGCTTTTTTATCGCTTTTCTTCTATCTTTTTGAGATACACGGCGTTTTTTCGCTACTTCTAGGTAGTCAATTCTGGCAATTTCTCTATAAGTTCTTGGCTTTTTCTCCAATGTTCCCTTTATCTGTTCAAAAAGTAAGTCGATAATTATTTCTGTCTGCTTTCTGGCTTGATTTAATAGTCCTAAATCTGTCGGATAGCTAATATCACCTGGCGCACAAGTTGCATCTAATATTAATTTTCCCCGATTTTTTAGCTCACTTACCTCTTTTTCTTCTGTTGAGTCTGTTTTTTTTTCAGTGCCAATCGAAGATGCAGCCTCTAGCATCTTCTTTACCATTTCTTGATTAATTTTGTTAACTAAATCGGCACTGATTCTTTCACGAAAATGAACTAGCATCGATGCGTCAAATGGAGCTTCATTATTATAAGATGACATCCCTATAAAATACTGTAGATAAGGATTCTCTTTGATTTGTTCTACTATTTCTCTATCACTTATGCCTAGTTTTTCTTTGATTATTAGTGCGCCTAATGCCATCCGAAACGGTTTTGCTGGTGCCCCAATCTCCAAAGAGAAAGAAGAAGAATATTCCTCTTCAAATTTTGTCCAAGGTATGAAAGAAGCCATAATCACCCAACGATTATCTTCTGATAACTTTCCCCCGACCGCAAGTTCAAAGTTTTCTGCTGAGATTGGATTTTGCCCCGGTTTTCGGTACATAGTTAAAAACAGCACACTTTAGTACCTGATGGTCACGGTGATGCAAGGATTTTGGGGTATTCTACCCTCAAATCTTGCACCTGAATATACTTCTTTGGTCAGATAATCTAGAGACTGCAAGCTTTTCTTTCTTCTTCAGCAACCCCTAATTATGAAATCACCTTATTGCTGTTTCTAAAAGCTCTCGTTAAAGCTAATAGATTATTACATTGGATTGCATGATTATGAATACAAATTTCTCAGGACTAATTTCGGAAAAAAGAGCCAGAGGATTAACTGTGAAACGCTACAGCGAATTATAACCGATGAAATAAGAACCCTGGTAATAGTTGCGTTTACCAATTTCATGAAATTACTAAATTTTTTCAAACCCAAATCAGCCCAGCTAACTATCGATAGCTACGGGCAACCGAGTAGCGGCGTTAGCCAAGAACAGATGCGATGTCCTTCTCTACGTTCGCTACGCGTAAGCGGAGCTATGCCGTAGGCTTTACGCGGAGCTTGTCCTAGACAGACGCACTCGCCTTCGGCGCAAGCTCAGGGTAAGACCTGAATATCTCCCCAAGCGGCTAGTGGGCATGAAAAAATCCCTCAACCAAGCTGGAAGAGGGATTTTCTATTTTAGCTAAAGATAGCCAGTTTTATTTTACTGATGCTGTTGCTGCCATTGTGCGCGTTGCTGTTCGAGTTGCTGCCTCTGTTCGGCTGTGAAAACCGAGTCGATTTTCGCTTTTTGCGCTTTTCTAATTTCCTTGATTTGAGCCTTTTGACTGTCAGTGAGATTTAGAGATTTGATCACATCACGACGATTAGCATGTTGCCCTTGTTGATGCTGTGTTCTTGCTGCTTTAAGCTGTGCAAGTTGTTCTGGTGTATAAACACCTTTGATTTGCTGCCTCGTATCTTGTTCAATTTGACGCAGCTGTTGTTTTTGCGCGTCAGTCAGATTTAATTTTGCCCAGCGACCACCTTCTTTTTTGTGATGATTTTGTTGAGCTTGTGCTAGCAATGGCTGTCCATTATGAATCCCATCTGCTCTTACAATAAAAGGAACTGCTATCACACTTACTGCAACAACACTTGCAACAACTGACATTAACTTATTAATTTTCATTATACTTTAGAGGTAAATTGGCTTTTTGTGTATGTCCAAATCATAAGCATCTATGAGCAAAACTGCATGAGCTAAAAGTCATGATTTATACTATGACCTTCGTCACACAATTTTAGATTTTAGATTTAATCCAAAATTTCAAGTCTAAAATCCGGTAATAGTGCCCTGTCCTAAGAACAGAACCTAATATGCTGGCGCGGATAAACATGGAAGGATGGATGAGATTATCAGTGCGACTACTGATATAAAGTGAATTGTCAGTCGGTTATAATTTTTCATGGTTGTTTGATTAAGTGATTAGTAGATTTACTTTTTTTGCTGGATTGATGAACCAGGCGCTGCAAGAGTTTCTCAGGCGATTGCAGCGCCTTTTTGGCAGCACATTTTTTAGGTGTGAGCGTTCGTGCCATTGAGCGTTATCTTCAGCAAGGTGAAACCGCGATGGCGTAGCCCGCTTCTGGCACCGCTCGTAGGGCTGAACAATATCGGTTCCCAAATTCATCACTGGTGATGCCTTTGAATTCTCAAGAAGAAAGACAGCACTCAAAGCTATGCAGAATGGGTGTCAAAAAGGGCAGAGTTGAGGAAAACAATAGTCATAAAAAAAGCCCCGTTTTTAGGGCTTTTTTTGGAAATCTCTTGACACCAGCAGAAGTTTAAGCCTGGGTTAACTGTTGCTGGATCATTAGTATTTCACGCTGATGCATTTCCATCTCAGCTTGAAGTTCAGCACGTAATTCAAGTGGCGTAAGTGGGTGAATTTTCTGCTCTTCGAGATGAGACACTTCGGAAAAATCGTTTTTATCGAGGACAGCATAATGCCAAGATTCATCACACAAGCCAGTTAGTAGATGATTGGGTGGGTAGTATTGAATCCCCACAATCACTCCCTGCTTGGTTCTTTGTCCCAATGAATATTTGGGTGATGTCCAGTGATTGGGAATATTGACAACTTTTGGAGTTTCCATTTGTCCCTCTACAAAATTGTTTTTTGGCGAATTGTTTATTTGACTATTGAGTTATCTGCTTCATGTCATCAATTGTATTCACTACTTCTTCCACAATAGTGAACGAATCATTTAGCACCACATCATTAGATGTAGAAAAATCTTCGGAAGATTGAAGTTTGTCATCATGCTTACTACTGCCAACAAGGCACAATCTATGTTGACAGACTTGCAAGATAGCCCGAATCTCTGATTTAGTCAATTGTATTTCCATTGCTGTTTATTCCTGAAAATCATTTCTACCAATACTCAGACTTGCCCCAACTAAAGCACTTCCTAAAAAGGCTGAAAAACTCACCAACATTCCACCCAAGCAAATATTCTTCTGATGTTGCCAATAGCAATTGATTGCATCGGAGTTGGTATTGAAATCAATTACCTCTAATCCCCAACATCCCATAGCTCCTACTCCTAAAAAGCTAGTTAAAAGCAGAGAGGTAATTGCAGTTGTTTCTATGATGCGGTCGATGAAAATATGGGTATTGAATCTTTTTCGAGTCCGGCGAGGAACTAATCTATTACGACTGTTTGAAGGCAAGGGTGATTGATGAGTTACTTTCTGTGTTTTCACTTTGCATCCTCCAATTGAACAGAGAAACCAGTACCAGTATTCGTAATCTTCACCAGATTTTGATTGACTAACGTTTGGATGACACCGAGACTAAATTGGATAGTACATAATCGAGCGCTGCCTCCACAAAGTCGCAGGTATTGTAGGCATTGGTGCGACTGGTTTTGTTGGATAGGGTAAGCAGTTTTTTTGGGCATAATTTTTTCCTATTGGTGTGATAGTGGATCTTCAATTAAGTGCTGGCAATTGTGCCAACGCTCCTGATATCCATGTGCTGATTGCTGTTGTTTCATCTACCCCGGATGCTACAATATCAACTACATATTTTTGATAAGAGTTAGCAGCATGATTCGGGTGTCCAAACTTATTCTCTGCCCAAGCCAAACACATCGTCTTCACTAATTCATCAATCTTGCTAGAATCAAGTTCACTCGGACTAGTAACATTTTGAGAATGCAACCATTCTTTAACTAAATCCAACGGATAATTTAGCAGTGTACGAATTTCTTTGACCCGTAAATCTTTTGGGTTGATTGATGGCGGAGTTACAGCTTGTTTTGTTGACTGAACTTTATATGGATGACTTTCTTTGCGGAGTCTAATATTATTCTGGTATTGTTCCGTCTTTTTAGCAGTACCATCGCCTTCAGCATCATCGTCTTCATCCGCTGTAACTGATAAAATTGCACACACAGCATATCGACGTGCATAGGTTAAGGCTGCACCCAATTTCTGAGAATCAGTGATTTCAGGTATTGGATAAGTGCTGGTAATGCTCTCGCCAGATTCATGATAAAGATGAGTCTGTAGTACGGTTTTACCTTCACATATTTCGGTGGTTTGAATTATGACTAATCCATGTTTACCAAGTGCAGGAGTAACAGCATCTAATACAGCATCTAATGTTGCATACTTGTGTTTGTAGTGAGGATTAGTCCGGTCTTTTTGAATGGGATTGAACTCGGCTTTTGCCTTGATTAAAGCTTTGATTAGTTCTTGCATTCCTCGGCTCCTTTCATCTTACCAATTGCTTTCATTGATCTCACCAGACACTTTTTTGTTAGATTTAGTTTTGTTAATCTGAAACTCTGAGGCTTTCAATACAGGCATGGCGGCAAGTTTGACTGAATCTTTAGCTTGTTGATAGAGGAATTGTGTCACGCCATCCGCATCTTCCCCATCTTCTATTTGTGCCCAAAGAGAGCAGCTTAGTTCTAGTGATTCGTAGTCGCCAAGATTGAATTTTCTAGCGTAACTAACAGATACAGTGGTGAATTTCATTTGATTCGGTTTTGTAAATATTGGTTGTCAATTTTCTGCGTTAGTCATCTCAATGCTGAGTATTTTAGATAAGTCGCTAGCTTTTACACCAACAATCCCCAGTTGAATTTCGGTAGATAATTCCGATAAAGTTGAGTGAAAGGCAGGGTCTTCATCATTGATTTCTATTTCAATCAAACCAGAAGTGTTTGATACAACAGTTGCCCAGTCTGGCAAAGTTTGAGGAATATTTGTTATGTAGAGTTTCATACTTGTATATCCTGATTAAACTGGATATCAATGATTTCTTCGAGACAACCCATAGCCTCAGCCAAGTAATGGAGGACATCGCCCAAATGTGTTGCGGCTTCTGGGTCAATCTTTTTATTGGCAATCAATTTTTGCCACTTTTCATCTTGGGCAATCGCTTCTATCTTCACGTAGCACGAGTTAAATTCTGTCAGGATTTCAATTGCTTCCATTGTGATATTTATCAAGCTAAGTTAAACAGTTTTATTGAGGAAATGGGCAGTAACTTCTACCCCTAACTGACGCTGCTACTAAATAAGCAAGTTTCTGGTTTTGACGGATATAGCGCATCAAATTCTTGAGCGAGTAATTCCTCCTGCATAGCAGTTGTTGATATGCTTGCCACCTTCAAAAATTCATCCAGCCCAATTGCTGCACCCACTGGCTCGGCATATCGAAGAGAGTCCACTTCATTAGACCAGTGGGTAAGATGTTGAAATATCACTCCGATCATCGAGTCAGCAATGTAAACTCGATAATTCTTCGGGCAAACTCCATTAACATAGACCAGCTTGTAGCCAGGGATTTCTATGACCTCTGCGTTGGGGTCTGTTGGCGGTAGGAGAATTTTCTCTTCGGATTCATCAAATTCACATTCAGTTAGGGAGAACATAGTTTTTGCTCAAGTGAATGAAGTGTTTATGAGCGTGTCGGCGATGGCTCCGCCCAAGCAGGTCTTCAGAGCTTGCGCCGAACGCGAGTGCGTCTGTCTACGACACGCTCCGCGAACGTAGAGAAGGGCATCGCCTAATTTCAGCTACTGTGCAGCTACTACTGGTCGAACTCCCAGGAATGTGATCGCCTCGGCGGCACTGTTGGCAAATCGCTCCATTCCGTATTGTCTCGGTCTTGTATACCAGTGTTGTGAATTACCACCGATGAAGCCCACTAACTGGTTATTTCGGTAAAGTTTAGTGCTAAAACATAACCAATCAATCTGGGAATGGCATAGGTTGAACTTGATGCAGGCTTGTTCCAATTCATCGCACAGACGCTCGTTTCGTTCTTGTGGTGTCTCTGGTAGGGTGGCTTTAACCTCTTGCACTCTGTTGGCGAACCAGTTGCGATCAAAAGCTAAACGTCCAGGTTGAGTCGATGGGGGATATTATTCCCCGCACCTCTCGGTTAGATCCGTGCGTGCAACTTTCACTGCACACGGCTCCCGATGTTCTCAGCTTGCGCTTTTGCTCATGTGTTTGTAATCGTGGCAACTCTCATGAATTGCTTCGAGATTATTTTTCTTCCAGTTGGCATGATTTCCATCAATGTGGTGCAGGTGAACCCGTTCCTCATCGATGAACTTTAAGCCGCAGGAAGCACATTTATGGTTTTGCTTGTTAAGAGCTTTAGAGGTTTCTCCGTCGTAGAGTTTACTGTTACGTTTGCTCCAGTAGGCTGTATTTCCGTCATAAGGGGATTTTTCACCTGTCACCATGACGTGTTTGTTTTCGGAGTAAGAAACCTTTGGAAATGCCTTTTTTATTAGCTCCTGGCATGTGTGACGATTTTGCTTGGTTTCCTTGTTGAATACCTTGAAGGCTCTATGATTGATGTGCTATAGGGAAAATTTTGACCCATCCATCTTGCAGAACTTATGGTAATTTCTCCAACCTCTAACTACGGGGCTAATTTCTCAGCCTTTGTGGTAGCACCATAATTCGAGTTGTTGACGATGTGTTTTACTTTCTTACGAAATGCTTTGAAGTTGTCCATTGAAGGGATACATCTAAACTTTCCGTTTTTCTGGACTTTGAAGTGCCAGCCGAGGAAATCAAACCCATCTGTCGCGGCGGTAACTTTGGTTTTCTTTTGGCTTACATTCATTCCGCGTTTGCGGAGGAACTCGCTGATTCTTTCAAGTATCTCTGCTGCATCATCTTCGGGTCGGAGTATTATAACCCACATTCCGCACCCTAACTGTCACAAGTTCATTAGTACTTAACTAATTGTCGGCGAATAGTATTTATGAACTATAAAATGAAGGGAGATTTTAAAACTTAATGATAAATACTTCTATTAGGTAGCAACTGAGAGAAAATGATAATCATTATGAGGGGAGGGAGAGGCTGCGGACGGCAGCCTCTCCCTCCCCTTTTTGTAATTCAATAATTATTCGATGGGTTAAAGAGATGTTTATGTACCTGGTTGACTAACATAAATTTTTAGGTTCATCCAATGTGAAAATGGAAGCAGATGTTGTAAATAGAGTAACAATAGCATGTCTAACGATCAAGAGATTGAATTTCAGAACATAGACCATTTAGGTATAATCGCAGGAATTATAGATGCCATAGGCTTAGTAGATATTATTAATAAATTAGTAGGTCAAGACCCACAAGAAAAAATTAGTCCGGGATATGTAGTAAAAGCAATGATATTAAATGGATTGGGCTTTGTCAGTAGTCCTTTATATATGTTTCCAGAGTTTTTTCAAGATAAACCTTGTGAATATCTAATCGGAAAGGGAGTAAAAGCCGAATATTTAAATGATGATAAATTAGGGAGAGTCATGGATAAATTATTTATGAAAGGCTTAACGGAGATATTCTTAGCTATTAGTAGTCAGGTAATAAAAGAATTCAAGATTAGTTTGAAATCGTCACATTTGGATTCGACTTCACTACACTTACATGGTGAATACAACACTAGATTGCCAGATGTAACTTTTGATAATAATTCATTAAATGGTCAAATCAAATCACCCAACGGGAGAGGAAGTTTCGACTCGACGGGAACCGCCATCGCTCTTAGCGTCTCCCCTTCTCCTAAGGGAGAGGCTGCGCCAAGGGAGAAGACTCGAACTTCCTCACCACAAGCTATTGAGATTACCTATGGCTATTCTCGTGACCATAGACCGGATTTGAAACAATTTATCATAGACTTAATATCATCGGGAGATGGAGATATACCAATATTTTTCAAATCGGCATCTGGAAATCAATCAGATTCTTCAAGTTTTGCGAAAATCTTTTTAGAATATAAAGAACAAATGCAAAAATTATCAATAAAAAATGAAGAGAATTTAATGGTTGCAGATGCGGCTTTGTATAACGCAAAAAATATAAGCTCATTATCAGGAATGAGGTGGTTATCTAGAGTACCGATGACTATAGGAGAGGCAAAAGAACTAGTATCAACATTATTATCACCTGATTTTATAAGTAGTTCTGTGACTGGATATTATTACGCTACAAGAAAAAGCAATTATGCTGGAATTGAACAGAGATGGTTAGTTGTAGAAAGTACTGAGAGAAAAAAATCTGATTTACGGCAATTAGAAAAGAGGATATCCAACTCAAAAATTAGTGCATTATCCAAGCTCAAAAAACTGTTATTAACTAACTTTAAGTCTGAAGAAGAGGCTGTTAAATCTGTAAAAAATTTAAATAAACAATTAAAATATCATCAAATTGAGAATGTTAATTACTTGGAGAAGAAATTAAAGGATAATCAAGATATTTGTTGTCAAGTAAATGCCACATTATGCGAGAATCGAAAAGCCATTAAATTAGCTTATACAAGTGCTGGACGTTTTGTGCTTGCAACAAATATTTTGGATGAAAAGTCTCTCAGTAATGATGATATAATTTCTCAATATAAAGCACAGCAAAGCTGTGAAAGAGGGTTCGGTTTTTTAAAAGACCCTTTATTTTTTGCGGATAGTATTTTTCTTAAAGCAAGCGAAAGAATTGAAGCTATGGCTATGATAATGGGATTATGTCTATTAGTATATACTTTAGCTCAAAGACAAATCAGAACCGCCTTATCAGCGTCTAAATCTACAATTAAAAACCAACTTGGTAAATCTGTAAACAACCCAACCATGCGATGGGTATTTCAATGTTTTCAATCTATACATTTAGTCAAATTAAATAATCAGGAAATATTCATATCAAATATGACTTCATCCAGAGAACATATTTTGAGTTTTCTGCCAGATGATTGTCGCTCCTATTATAAATGTTGACAAATAGCTGCAATAAATTATTTATAAATGTATTGATAAACGCTATTAATTACGTTTAATAGTTACAGATTTTTTTAACTTTTTCGTCAAAATCCATAATTTAATTACAGAAATTTGCACAGTCATCATAAGTTTTTATCTATCAATTAAGTGCCAATCTTTATTGCATCTTATTGAGAATTCAAATCTCATCCAGAGTCGGTAAAAAATCTGACCTCATAACCCAAAACGTCTGATTTTACTCTTTTTATCGAGACAATCCTCCGTAAAAACCCCTTTGTGACAGTTAGGGTGCGGAATGT
>CAVYXS010000216.1:0-19694 GCA_963772205.1 uncultured cyanobacterium | reverse complement strand
CACGTACCCTAGCATTCATAGTCTGGCAAACTATTTATTGCAGCAAACGTCCCCTAGTCTGCATACAACAGAAACATCTAGCCAATCACGAGGATCTAAACGTCGTCAAAGTCAAGCAGCCCGCCAGCAGAGGAACCAAACACCATGAGTAACACCGAATCACTAGGAATTGCCATTATTGGTTTAGCTGGACGCTTTTCTGGCTCTGAGGATTTGTCAGCATTTTGGCAAATGCTCAAACACGGGCAAGATGCGGTAGTTTCCTGGAACGATACAGAATTACTCGCAGCAGGAGTTGATCCGGTGCTGTTGCACCATCCAAATTACGTTAAAGCTGGGACAGTCATTCCTGATGTAGAATACTTTGATGCAGATTTTTTTGACATGAGTGCTAGGGATGCAGAGATTACTGACCCCCAGCATCGCCTGTTCATGGAATGTGCATGGCAAGCATTAGAGGAAGCAGGCTATCCACCCACTACCACAAACCTGTGCATTGGTTTGTATGCTGGAGTGGGAGAGAATAATTACCAGCGCCATTATCTTGAACCCAGGATGACGGAACTGTTATCCAGTGTGGGTGAGTATCGCCTATCTATCCTCAACAGCAAAGATTTCATCGCTACCCGTACAGCCTACAAATTGAACTTGACAGGCCCTGTACTCACTGTACAAACTGCTTGCTCCACCTCTCTGGTAGCGGTGCATATAGCCTGTCAAAGTCTGTTGAATTTTGAGTGCGATATGGCACTTGCGGGTGGTGTTTCAATTGTTCTACCCCAAGGACAGGGCTATCTGTATGAACCAGGAATGATCCTGTCGCCAGATGGATTTTGTCGTGCATTTGATGCCCAAGCTCAGGGTACAAGTCCTGGTAGTGGCGTGGGTGTAGTTTTGCTCAAACGATTGGCTGATGCTTTGGCTGATGGGGATAATGTTGATGCGGTGATTCTCGGTTCAGCTATTAACAACGATGGATCGGACAAAATTGGCTACACTGCACCGAGTGTAAAAGGTCAAGCCGCTGTCATTCTTGAGGCTCAAGCCGCCGCAGATGTGCATCCTGAGCAAATTAGTTACATCGAGGCTCACGGCACTGGTACACCCTTGGGAGATCCCATCGAACTGCAAGCACTGACTCAGGCTTTCCAGGCTAACACTCAACGCACAGGTTATTGTACCATCGCTTCTGTTAAAACCAACATCGGTCATGCAGACACCGCCGCCGGGATAGCCGGATTAATCAAAACCGTCCTGGCTCTCAAACATCGACAACTACCCCCCAGCCTACATTTTGCTAACCCGAATCCCCAAATTGATTTTACCAACAGTCCGTTTTTTGTGAGCGATCGCCTACGCGATTGGGAAGTCGAGCCTAACTCGCAACGCTGTGCGGGGGTGAGTTCCTTTGGGATTGGCGGTACAAATGCCCATGCGATCGTCGCAGAAGCCCCAATCGTCGAACCTAGCAGCCCTTCTCGTTCCGTACAATTACTAACATTATCAGCAAAAACGTACACAGCGCTGGAAACAGCCACCCGCAATTTATCAGATTGGTTACAACACCATACTAACCCTGAACTATCCCTGCCAGATGTGGCTTATACGCTCAATCGGGGTCGCCAAAGCTTTGCCTATCGACGAATGTTGGTTTGTGCAGATATGAGTGATGCTATCGGGCAATTAATTCAACCTGAACATCTATCAACGAGGAGGCAGGGGGCAGGGGGCAGGGAGCAGGGGGAAATGACCCCTGACTCCTGCCGTGGAGCGGAGCGGAACATGGGTCTGAATCCCCCACTTCTTACAAGTGGTTCTCGTAAATGTGGGGATTCGACCCCACCTGAACCTTCTCCCTTGCTCCCTGCTCCCTGCTCCCCTGCTTCTTTTTCAACCCATCAGACGACGGAAAAAACCCGCGAGGTTGTGTTTTTGTTTCCCGGTCAAGGAACACAATACGCTAATATGACACGGGTAATTTATGAAACTGAACCTGTATTTAAGTCCACCCTTGACAAATGTGCAGAACTGCTAATATCACATTTAGGTCAAGACCTGCGCCATCTGCTTTACAGTGACGAAGAGCAAAATAACGCCAAACTCAAACAAACCGCCTTCACCCAGCCTGCATTGTTCGCGGTGGAATATGCACTAGCAAATTTATGGATGTCCTGGGGAATTCAACCCAAAGCTATGTTGGGACACAGCCTCGGCGAGTATGTAGCCGCAAGTCTTGCGGGGGTCTTCTCATTAGAGGACGCATTGGCTTTGGTGACAGTACGAGGAAAATTGATGCAATCGCTCCCTTTGGGGTCAATGCTGGCTGTGCCGTTGTCGGAAGCAGCGATACAGCAATGGCTCACACCAGAATTGTCATTGGCTGTCGTCAACGGTGTAGAGCGCTGTGTGCTTAGTGGCACTCAGGAAAAAATTACCACATTGCAGCAAAAACTCCAAGCACAGGGGATTGATTCTCGCCATCTGCACACATCCCATGCCTTCCATTCCCATTTGCTAGAGCCAGTTTTAGCCTCATTCACCCAAAAAATCCAACAGGTGCAGCTACACCCCCCAACTCTACCATATTTATCCAACTTGACTGGTACTTGGATCAGCCCTGAACAGGCTACTGACCCTGATTACTGGGTGCGCCACCTCCGCCATACAGTCCGTTTTGGGGACAACTTACACGCCTTATTTCAACAAGAAGCCGATGTATTCCTGGAGGTTGGCCCCGGTCATACCCTTTCCACTCTCGCCCAACAACATCCAGACTATTCAGCCCGCTTTACAGTGTTGCAGAGTTTGCCCCGAAACCGAGAAACTGAAAAAAATGCCGAAACCAAGCAAATTTTAGCGACATTAGGGGAATTGTGGATCAGGGGAGTGAGCGTGGATTGGGATGGGTTTTATGCTTTAGAACAGCGCCACCGCCTACCTTTACCTGACCTATCCATTTGAGCGAAAAAGATACTGGCTTGATCGACCACAGCATATACAGCCCCATCAGGATTATACCAACAACAGCGCAGCGATCGCCTCCGGTGGGCAAAACGCGATCGCACAAGTCAGCCCGGCAAAACAGGCGAAACAACCACTTTCACCCGTAGAACAAGAAGTTGCCCAAATTTGGTCTAAATCCTTGGGAATAGCTGAAATTGAACCAAATACTGACTTTTTTACTGTGGGCGGTGACTCCCTGCTAGCAACACAATTAATAGCTAATCTAAACAAACGATTTCAAATTAGTTTAAATACCCATAGCTTGTTACAAGCACCAACTCTATCCCAGTTAGCGGCATTAATTGCGACACCGCTTACACCATTAGAGCAAAAAACTGCATTACCGGAATTGGTTGTAAAAATCCAGTCTGGGAACCCAAGCTGGAAACCATTCATTCTGATGCATCCCGTGGGCGGACATGTGTATTTCTACCGAGAATTGGCTCGTCATCTTGACCCCCAATTACCCATATATGGCATCCGTGCCCGTGGTGTGGAGGGTGAAGCCGCACCACTGAAGAGCATGACAGAAATGGCAAAAGTTTATACTGCGGCGTTGCAAGAATTCCAGCCGCAAGGCCCTTATTATTTAGGCGGTGCTTCCTTTGGGGGGACATTAGCCTTTGCTATGGCTCAAGAACTAATTGCCAAGGGGGAAACTGTTGCTTTTCTTGCCCTGATTGATACCCCCAGCCCAGGCAATATGCCTGTGGATCTAGATGATACTGCCGATATTTTATTTTACCTGCTCAAAGTGGGAGAAAATGCCGATATTGATCGGGATACTCTGCAAGCCTTAGATGAAGCCCAGCGACTGGAATTTTATTTGAAATACAGTCAGGGAGCCTTTTCGACTCCCCAGGAACTAAAAATAATGTTGGACTTGTTTCAGGCAAATCTGCGGGCTATGCGTGAGTATAACCCACCGGCTTATCCGGGTAAACTACACTTTTTTTTAGCAAGCGATCGCGACGAATTCAACGCCCAAACTCCAGCACATGGGTGGATTGGATTGGCAGAACAGGGCATAGAAATCTATACTGTCCCTGGTAATCATATCACCATGAATCAAGAACCCTATGTACTACATCTGGCTAACTATCTACAACGATACCTTCACCCCAAGGATTCGCCACGCTATTTGTAGATATAGGACTCCTAATTAAGTAATGTAAAATTTAATTGAATTGGCTTGTAGTAAGCGGCTCTAGCCCTTAAGAGACAACTAAAGTCCCCACTACAAACCTTGAATTATTCACGCCGTTCTACTTAGTTGATTTCCGATTCTGTATCCCGCCTTCAAAACCATGCTATTTAATTCACCAGAATTTATATTCTTTTTCTTACCTATTACACTTATATTATTTTTTATACTGAGCAACATAAATAATAAGCTAGCAAATTTTTTATTGCTGATTGCATCACTTTTTTTCTATTCGTGGGGAAAACTTGAATATCTACTTTTAATTTCTTCTTCTATACTATTCAATTATTTTTGGGGGATATTGCTGGAGCGTGAAATACTTACACATCAGAAGAAGCTCTACTTATGGATTGGAACTTTAGTTAATCTAGGACTTTTAGGATATTTCAAATATTCCAATTTTTTCTTAGAATCAACGAATTATTTCTTTAATATTTCACTACCTTTTCAAAAAATTGCTTTGCCATTAGGAATATCATTTTTTACATTTCAACAGATTGGGTATTTAGCAGATACTTATTCTGGGAAAGTTAAAGTCCACAATTTTTTACATTACGGTTTATTTGTCTGTTTCTTTCCTCAACTCGTCGCCGGATCAATTGTCAACTCTCAAGAGATTCTTCCTCAGTTCAATGAAGAATATACTTATAAGTTTAATATAGAAGATTTGGCTATTGGTATTAGTATCTTCACCTTTGGCTTATTCAAGAAAATCGTCATTGCTGACAGCTTATCAGTTTATGTTGCTCCACTTTTTAACAACGCAAACTGGGGAATTAATCCAACGCTATTTGAAGCATGGGGAGGAGCTTTAGCCTATACGTTTCAACTGTACTTTGATTTTTCAGGTTACTCAGATATGGCAATTGGCTTGGCAAGAATGTTCAGAATCAAACTGCCGCAAAATTTTAACTCTCCTTACAAAGCATTTTGCATCATAGATTTTTGGAGGCGTTGGCATATCACCCTTTCTAACTTCCTGAGAGACTATCTATATATCCCGTTAGGTGGAAGTCGAAATGGCACAATGCGCCATGATTTCAATTTGATAACAACGATGTTACTAGGTGGATTATGGCATGGTGCAGGCTGGACATTTGTTCTTTGGGGCGGGTTACATGGCATCTACCTTGTTGTTAATAATCATTGGCATAGTTTTCTCAAGAATTTAGGAGATAATCCAGATTCTCCAAAAGGTTTTACCAAAGTTGTTGGTGTTGCAATAACCTTTACTCTTGTTGTTGTAAGTTGGGTTATATTTCGTGCTGACTCTATTTCAGCAGCCGGAGCAATTCTCAGAGGAATGGCAGGTTTAAATGGCATGATGATTCCTGAGACTATTGCTAATAGTTTAGGGTTTATTCGATATCTGTTTGCCACCCTGGGTGCAAAATTTCCCTATTGTTCACCGTGGGTAGAACACGACTTTATCATGCCTTTTATTTGGACTATACTGCTATTACCTGTTATTTGGTCATTACCCAACACTCAAGAATGGATGTCTAGTTTTGAAATCAAATCTGAGCAAACACAAATCAATAATCAACTGCAATCTAAACAGGAAAAATTAATCAGTATCATTCCATATAAACTAACTTGGCAATTAAATACTGCTTATGGAATTTTCATAGGTTGTATTTTATTTATTACGTTAAAATTTTCTTTTGCTCTCCCTCAAACCAACTTTTTGTACTTTAACTTTTAGAGATCATTTAGATGAATTCCGCTTATAAATATCTTGTGTTTACTTGTTCAACATTCCTTCTATGCTGCTTTCTCTATTTTAGTATTTTTTATTTTCAATTAGGAGTTCCCACCTACCTTTCAGTCGGCATAGAGCGTTTATATCTCAATAAGACTAATTATGCAGAACATTACAGTCAGCCTAAGTTAGTCGTCATATCTGGTTCTACGGCATTCTACGGCATTCGTTGTCAAACATTCCAAGAAGAGATGGGTTTAGGTTGCTTGAATGGCGGTACGCATATCGGTCTAGGTATCGAGTACCTACTATATCGTGGGCGAACGTGGCTTAAACCTGGAGATATTGTGCTGCTACCGCTCGAATATACGCATTACAAAAGCGACGGAGTTCCCAGTGATGTACTGATTGACTACGTTATTGCATTTGACCCAGAATATCTGAATTCATTGAATTGGAACATCAGATTAAAATTTGTGATGAGTACTTCAGTCACTCGGCTAGTAGAGGGGATAATTAATCGCTTAACTCAAACTAATTTCAGGGAATCTTATAAGTATGAAAAACTTCTTTTCGAGGGTAAAAATGGTGATAATGAAGAGATACATAAAACAAAACAAACTCAAAAACTTAGGCAATTTGTCGAAGAATTAAGTCCTTTAGAGTTAGTGAATTTGGATTATCAAACCTCAGGTATGAAGTCAATAGTTACTTTTGTAAAATGGTGTCAAGAAAGAAATATTTTAGTCTTGGCGACATGGCCAAATACAATTTTGTTTGACGCTTACAACAGTTCAAAAAGCAGTATTTTTTTTGAGAGAATCATCCATTTTTATCAAGATTTAGGTGTGCCAATTTTGGGTAATCCACAGGATTTTATGTACGATAAATCTTTGTTTTTTGATAGTATATATCATCTAAATAATGAAGGTATTCAAATCAGAACTCAAAAAACAATTGCTTTATTTAAATATTATTTAGCAAATCATCAACATGGCTCAAAAACTTAGCTAGATACTAATAATTACTTATTTTTAACAGCTAATATTTTCAGTTCAAGAAAATAATGAGACAACAAAATTATAACCACATAATTTCTTTAGGATCTAGCTGTCTTCCACGCACCATACTGACACGTCAAGGATATAAGCAAACAAAAGCTCAAGGAGAACTGACACTACCCTTTGATTTAGCTATCCATCGTTATGACAAACTGTGTGAAATTATTGAGTCAGGTTTTGAAGATTATTGTAACCCTAATTTCCTAACAGTCACCTACGATGACTATATTGAAAATACAAAATACAATGTGCGGTTTAATCACGAATCAATGTATGGTAAAAACAAGGTATATACAGCTAACAATTTTGCCAAATTTATAGAGCGTTATGAGGCGCGTATCGCTAACTTCTATTCTTATATTGGAGACGATAATATTCTGTTTGTTTGTGAATACAAAACATATCCAAGTCGGTTAAATCAGGTCATCAAATCTGTATTTCCTAAACTAACTTACACAATAGTCATGCTCAACACTTTTTTTGAAAAAAAAGCTCTGATGTCTTACTTTTACCCTTTTGAAACATATGAAGAAGAAATTGACTATTATCCACTACCTTTCCCTGCTGATGACTACGCTTGGTGGGAGCCAGAACATTTTACTTCTGATTTTGGTGTGAAATTTGAAAACAGAATTGGGAATATTATTTCAAAATACGTTGATTGGCTAAATCCGCAGAGTTTTGAACGCTGGCAATGAATTTCATTAATTGAAGCTTAATTAATATATGAGAGGAAACTTAAATGTCTTCACAAGCTGAACCTAGTCAAAGCATATTGGCTGCACTATCCTTAGAAGATATGTTATCTATCTATCAACTTAGTCAAGCAATTTTTGCTCTCCATGACTTAAAGCTACCTGAATATTTGCACGAACATCATGCCCAACCACTATTAGCATTAGCACAAGCCCTCAACACAGATGCTACTACATTAACCCCATTGCTAGAGGCGGCAACCACCCTGAATCTACTGCAAAAAGATGAGCAAAATCGCTATAGTTTAACCCCCACTGGAACACGGTTACGTTTGGATGTCGCTGACTCAGTTATTCCCCTGTTGCACCACCATCGAGATGGTTATGGGGCCTGGAACGCTTTACTCTACACCTTGCAAACAGGCCACCCTGCGTTTAGCCAGGTTTATCAAATGGATATATATCAATATCAAGGACAGCATCCAGAAAAATTGGCGTACTTTAACCGCTACATGCAACAAACCACAACTACTTGGCTGACGCAGGTGGTAGAGTACTATAACTTCTCAGGGCACGTCGTTGATATTGGTGGTAATACGGGCGCACTGATGGCACTGCTGCTGCAGCAATTTCCTGAACTACAGGGAACGGTATTCGACTTAGAGCAAGCAGTGTGCCAAACCAATGCTGTTCTATCTGCAGCAGGGGTGAATGAACGTTGTCAGGTGGTTACTGGGAGTTTTTTTGAACCGTCAACTATTCCAACTCATGGAACTATTTACTTGATTTCACGTGTTTTACTGAATTGGAGTGATGAGAAAGTAGTCGAGATTCTGAAAAACTGCCGTGCGGCTATGCCAGCACACAGCAAACTGCTGATTTTAGATTTTGTCTTATCAGATTCAAACTCAAATTCAACAGTTCCCCTTCTACACAGTCTCCATTTGGGGATCATGTTTGGAGCTAGAACCCGTAAGCAAACTGAATTTGAGCAACTGGTGCAGGCTGCAGGATTTACAGAGTCACGCTGGATTAATGTCAACGAGACAACTTTCCTTCTAGAGGCCAGTCTGGAATGATCCACTATGATGGTAAATCTTTAATTTAAGTGGGTCGAAAAGTTGGTAGGATTCGCAATCTTGCTTAAGTGCTACACTATATAGAGAACATGCTTCATCAGTGGATGATACTGACCATACAGCAGAGGCTGATAGAGGGTAATATTGGGGAAAGCACTATCCGGATTGTATAAAGATGCGTCCCTCAGTCTGGAATCCTGCCATAGAATTATCACTTGCGGAAGAAAAACTAGTAAAACGTATACGTAAAGCTAAGTTGTTTGTATTTTTGAGACAGATACGCCACGAACTATTTGACTCAGATTTTCAGTTAGAATTAGCAACGATATTTAAAGATAGTAGTATTGAGCTGCGTGAACGTCAAACTACTGTAGTCGGACGTGCCAAACTCCGTGAACGTGTCAGTGTTGAGCATAGTTTAGCTCATATTGGTCAGTGGCAAGGAGACCAAGCTCGCTATCTTGGTCTCCGTAAAAATCTTTTTGATCTCCGAAGAATGGCTATTGTTCACAATCTTCATGTCCTGGCTCGTATCTCCCACACCACACCAGAAAAATTGTCACTTTTATCTGATTCATAGTCTAGTTAATTTGTCAACACTTTCTACTGGACTGGCACTCTAGTGAAGAATTTAGCGCTACCGTCATGAGAATGATGATAAAATCTTGCTTGCTTACTGTGTTGATTGATAAGCTCTTATACATCTAGTTTGCATATTTAAATTTAATCGCTTTCTTTCCAGATCGAACAAAAACCCGTGGATATATTCTTCTGTCCACTCAGCACCGTAAAAACGGGTGAACATTCCTCTTGCTGGGTCTTTTTCAGCCCGATAGCCCAGATAGCGCAGTTGAGCCTGCTCAATGTCTGCTTTTTCCTGCGAGTCGGTTATCGGTTCGGCCTGGTCAACAAAATCAAGGTATGCCTCAAGATAGTCCTTAAAGGCCGCAAATACATGGGTTTCCACCATCTCAGTTTCCTGGGGTCTTGTCCAGAGAAAAGCAGGTGAGAAAAAGGGTTGGGCTTCTGCAGGAAAATCGCCTCCCCAAGGCAGGTGCTGCTGATGTGCCTGAAAAATTGGCAGGATGGGCTGGGTATACTTCGCCTGATATCGCAAATCATCCCGAAATAGCGGTTGCATATCCAGGGCAATCAAATGACCTCCTGGCAAGGTGACTAAATCTGCTCCAAAAAAGGGCAGGTCGTAGTTCAGGTGCGGGAAAATCACAAAATTTAAGACCTGAAGCGAGTTACCCCCCTGCACATGGGCGGCTCGGATTTGCCGGAGTTTAGGAGATTGATAGGCGTAGCTAGTCGTTAAGACTTCTTGCTGATGTTTGCCTTTGCCCACTGTTGCTTGCTTTGACTCAAACCCGGTAGGAATTGGATAAGGCTGCAAATTCAAACGTTTCTGCAAAAGCGCGATTGCGTAATCTAAAAATGGCTGATAGAGAGTCACGTCGCCTCGCTTTGAATTCAAAATTTAAAACTTGTACTAAGCAGTTTGACAGGTGGACAGTGAGCCTTGTCGAACTACTCACTGTAAGACTTGCGGTACCACTACGTGGATCTTGCTATGCGTAGCGTCTGTCTACGACACGCAATCGGGTTCGCACAGAAGTATTCAAAATTAACAATATATTTTGTTTAGCTAAATCACTTTTTGGCTGTACTAGCTGCTAACGGCACTGCGTCCTCAAACAAAAATTCATGCAAAAACCGCTCTGACCATTCATATCCAAAATAGCTACTAAACAAACCAGACGCTGGGTCACGGTCGGCACTATATTGATCGTAATCCTTTTGGGCTTTGACAATCCGTTGAATGTCTGACTGGTCGCTCAGGGGTTTGGCTTCTGCTAACATCTGCCAATACAAATTCAAATAATCTTTGAATGCCTCAAATACCCTTGTTTTCACAGTTTCAGCATCGGTTTTGGCGAACAACAGATATTTTGAGAAGTACCTGATTAGCGTCATAAAATTTCATTTCCAAGTCTTGCACTAGGTCTGGATACTTTTGGTGCAATGTCTGCAAAGGATGGATGTACTTTTTCAAATAAGCTGCATCCTGAAATAAAGGCTGGAAATCCATGACAATCAAGTTTTTCACCTGACCGAAAGACAGAAAATCAATGCCGAGTAAGGGTAACTCATAGTGGTGACTCGGATAGATAACACTATTAAATATCTGGGCACTTGCGCCTGCATCTATATAGGTATAGCGGATTTTCCGATACTCAGGACATTGATAGCACCAGCTCTGAATTGTAGCGGGGTTTCTACCGCGATCGCTCACCTGATACTCCAGTCCTGCTGGAATTGGGCGACTCTTCAATGTAAACTTTTGCAAAAGCGATTGTTCCAGATGCTCAAGGAAGCGCTGATACATAAAAATTTATAGACTCCTCTGCCTTGAGTTCTGAGATTACGGGATTCCTCCATACGCCGTCTCGAATATGTTAAACAAAGTAACAATCCTTAACGTGATTATTATGTACCGACCATCTCTATACGCTCGGCCTGCAACGGAATTGTTATGCGCTAAAATCTGCTCCCCATTTCCTATTGCTCATGATGATGCCCTAGATAAATTGTGTTGCACCATTTGTGCTAAATTCGCCTCAGTTAAACAGCGCCGCTCGGAACAATAAGTCATCAAATACACACCATTCAGCATCCGCACTGTGCTGACGCGCACCCGGAAATCATCGGTCATGAACCAGCAGCGTTCCTGTCCCTGGTTGCTTTCATATTCGGTATCGATTGTTAAAATGCCGTCTTTGCCAAACCAGTAGCGGCTAACCACGGGAATCTTTTCCACATAGCCCTGATTGCGGAGCAATTTGCCCGATCGCCCTGTCTCATCATCTGGTACATCAATCAACACAGCAGCCTGCTCTGGATTGGGTTCTCGGTCATCGTCGTGTGCTTGCCACATAAAGCTGGCTCCTCCCTTGGCACTCACTGGATCGATGCCTTGCGGCTCACAGATTGCTTTGATCCGTGGATCGTTCAGTGTAATCACGCCCACATAGAGCTTTGATTCTCCCGACTCATCTGCCACTTTATCAAAGTGATGCACCGTGCGGTGGGTCAACCAGACTCCTTCACTCTTACGGAAAAAGTCCATCATCGTCATCGGTGTGAGAAACGGCATAGGTTATCCTGCTACATAAAAGCTAGACAATATTGTATATAGGTCGCGGTACAATACCCCTAAATAATCTCACAATTTCAACCCATGATTAGCAGGGAGACTCTCAAGACACCCCAAGACGTTTTGGCTGTCCTCAAGGCAGGATTTGCTCTCAATCAAGAAGATTTATACCAATTCAACCTCAGTGGTCTGAAACTTCAAAAAGCCAATTTGCATAGAGCTACTCTGATTCGAGCCGATCTCAGCAAAGCCGATCTCAGCGCAGCGGATCTCAGTGCAGCGGATTTACGGGGAGCAGATCTGGGACAAGCTATTTTGCGAGATGCCAATTTACAGGCAGCTTGTTTGTACCGAGTCGATCTGAGTGGCACAGATTTACGGGGAGCTATTTTGACTGACACCAAGCTGCAAGGGGCAAGATATGATAGCCAGACCCTTTTTCCAGAAGGCTTCGCCTACAAATCCTCAGGGGCGATCGGTCCAAATGCCAATTTAAATGGTGCCCAGCTGAATACAGCCAACTTGCGTCATGCTGACTTGCAGGGTGCAAGCTTGTTAGGGGCATATTTGGGAGGTGCTGATCTGACTGGTGCTAATCTCAAAGGAGCGCGGCTCAGTCAGGCAGACTTGCGGACAGCCTGGTTGGCAGGGGCATCTTTACGCAATGTGCGGTTGAATGGAGCTAATCTGGCAGGAGCGGATTTACGGGCTGCCGACTTGACTGAGGTTGAATTTGAGCAGTTGGAAAGCATTGCCGGAGCAGATTTCACCCACGTTCAGGGGCTGAGTGCAGAAGTGCGATCGCGCCTCCTGAGTCAGCCTGCACTGGAACTAGATACACCTCATCCTTTGACCCGCATCACCACACGCGCCAGTTTGTCAAGTATTAGGATTTAGTGGCTGTCCAATCTTTCTTCAGCAATGCCAAAAAGGTGGCAATCCCTTGAGAAAATCCTTGGGGATCGGGCACAACATACTCTGGAAACTCTTCATACGGCCGCCACGGCTCCGACGAATTATGCCGCAGGTACAAAACGCGATCGTCCCCTTCCAGTTTCCAGAGCATTTGACCGCCGGTTGGTATCTCAGTCATGGCTTTCTCCTATTTGTTTGTGCAAACAAAAGTACTAAGTAACAGTTTGGTCTGGCTAAATTCTGCTAGTCTAAAGATTAATTTATGCCAAATTGCTGTACAAGCATGGATAAATTATAGGTGTCTCTCACTGAGTTATATCGTGTCCGGTTAAAGACTTATCATGAAGACGGCAGGGGGGCAGGGGGCACTTAGCTGGGGGAAAGAGAGTTTCCCAGTTTTTGCACAGATGCGGGAATTATAACTAATTAGGCGGACATGATATTAGGCATGACTACTAAGACGAGTACTAGTTTTCTAACTGGCGACGAAGGCAATAGTGGCATCAATTCTGTTTCAGCGGATTAAATTTTCCATTGCTGCCCCTACTACACGGTGATCGTTATCCTGTCTCAGTTGTGCTAAGGCTTCCTTGGCTTCGGGAGCATCAAAGTGCTTCAGGGCATAAGCAACTCGTAATCGAATATATTCAAACTGGGAATTTTTTAGAGTCAGAAGTTGGGACAAAGCAGCCCCAGACTGACGGGAAGTCGCCAATGCTCCCAGCCCATCTACGGATGCTTCCTGCACTGCGGCATCTTCGCCTTCTAGTCCCAGAACACAAACTTCCAAGACTTCTTCAGGGCAGTCCATTTCTACCAAGGCTGCCAGAATGCTGCGACGTACCAACCAGTGATCGTCGCGCAAAAATGTCTGCACCAGATGAGAGGCAGAGATCCTGCCAAACAAGGACAACGAATTAGAGGCTTCTGCCCGCACATTGGGCGTGTTATCAAACTTCATGATTTGCAGCAGGGCTGCAAAGGATTCAGATGTTTTTTGCTTGCCCAACTCCCTGCTAACGAACGTTCGCACCAGAAACTCTGGATCTTGGATATGGCGGGTGAGTAAAGGAACAGCGACATCCGTTGGATAATCTTGCAGAGCGGCGATCGCCTTGAGGCGGTATTGAAAATCAGAGTTTTGCAGATCGGTTTCGATTTGACTGAGATCCATAGAAATTAACAGTAGAGCATTTCTCCACTTTAGATCTCAATAGATGCCAACGAAAGTAGAAATATTTACACCGATTCCGGAATCGGAAAGCTTTCTCCTCTTTGATAAGCGCCAAAGTGCTGCTTAAAGTAAAGTGTACTCGTCATATTTGGTTCGTTACTCTGGTCTGGTGTAAATTCATAGATGGGCACTTTAGAGCGAATCAGTTGCTTCAGGTTGGGATGCAGTTGTTCAAAAGACTCAACCCTAGCCGTTGTCGTCTCAAATCGTAAGCGTGCGGGATGACTATACCCCAATTTCATCCAGGGTAACCAGGGGCAGTCTCGCGCCCAGGTTGCGGGAGGAAGATGCTTCACGTCTGTTCGGGCAATGTGACTGGTGAAGTACTCCGTGCCATTAAAGGTTTCACCGGGACAATTGTCTCGGTATTTGGGATCTGCCGCTAATGGATGAGGATAGGTCAGGGGAATTTCTACAACAGAGGTAACATAGTCTTGCCCTCTGGGAATTACTGTCAGCTTTGGTCGGACAACTCCCTGCACTATGCGATTAGCAATATGCACGACAGGCACTTCAGGACTGGTTGAATTGGGCTGCCATGTGTGTAGGATTTCTTGGGTCTGCGGATCGCAAAATAGACCTAACTCCCGATTGATCCGGTACCCCACCTGTTCAAATTCAGGATCGGAACGAATGAAAACCTTAGTTGCATTCATGCCGATGATAGAGAATAATTTCTGCCGTTGCTGATCAGCTGTTTCTTGCCACCAGACTTCTCCCTCCCAGCGATAGTAAGCTATTGCGTATTTAATTTGTATATTGGACGCGGGCAAGATGCCCGCACTACAATAATTTTGCGTTTTCGTGTTATACAATTTAGCTGCACATCAGCTTAAAGCTGCTGACCATGATGCTTTCTGTAGAAATCTAGGTTATTAACTGTGTAGTCTTGTGAATTGTTCATGTTTCCCTGTTGAGTTTCTCAACAACTTACCGCTACAGTGTTACTCATGTTCCTCATCAGACTCTTTGCCATAGCCCTGCTGTCCATTTGAAAGCAGGCAATAGTTCTACTTTCCAAACAGTCGATTCATACTTTTTACTATGACTCAGCCACAATTGAGTGAAAAAGTTCGAGAACTGATTCAAAACGCCAGGATTGTCAGTTTTGCAACATGGCAGAATACTCACCCCGCAGCAGCGATTCAGCACTTTCAGGCGGCTGATGATCAGAGAAGGTATCTCACGGATGAAGACTTGCAGCAGATTCAGCAGATTGCTCCTGCGACTACAGCACTCATACCAGTGGTGCAGCAATTGCGCGATCGCGTCTCTGAAATCGTAGACGAAGCCAGAACCGAGGTATTGACTTCATTCCCCAACATCACCCAACCCGGTGGTGGACTCTACCCACCAGCTAGGGCAGATGCCTGCTGGCGTGATTTCTGGCACTTCCTGCGCTGTATTACTTATGGTATTGCGGGGCAACATACCGACTACACAAGCGCTGAGGGATTGCACTATATGCAATTGCTGTATCAAGAATTGCAAGTGCCCTTAGATGCTATGGTGCTAGGACTAGAAGGTATCAAAACAGCCAGTTTAAAGCGAGTGGAACAAGAACAACAAGCAACCCTTGCACCCTATTTCGCTCATCTGATTGAGCAGTTAAAGCAATTTCGCTAATCGTTGCCGCTTTGTATAGCCATGATCACATAGGAATTACTTCACGCCTGTGCATCAAATCGGGTGCGAAAACCACCGTATTTCAGCCAATATTGTTTGAGATTGTGGCAGGGTGTATGCAAACTAGCTTTTGCCTGATATAGAATTACTTGACGATGATCGCCCATCCAAATTTTGTCAATTGGATCAACTGAAATAACAGTGCCTCCTAAAGCTGCAACACACTGGGAAAAACGCTCAACAGCACTATAGTCTACGGTTTCAAAAACAAAGAAATTACCTGAACAAATTAAATGCCTGCTACGAATCCAGCACTGCATTTTTTTCTGCGCTTCTGGGGGCAGCATAGTTGCTTTAATGGACTCCAGATTAGGCAGGGAGATATCATAGGATATTTGGGACTTCATGAGCGAAACTCTCCCGCTTTTCAAACCGCAATGGTTCAAAGGTAGATCCCCAAATTTGCTGGTGTGTATTGACATCCATGCCTTTATCTAGGCTCACCCAGGTGCTTTCTGTAATTTCCACATAACTATCTAGATAAGTCTGACAGCCATTCTTCTCAATTAAGCACAGGTTTCCAGGTTCAACACTACCTTGAAATTTATCTCCCTCTCGTTTAAAAATCATTGAGCAGTGATATCGACGTTCAATGCAGTCTGGGGTGATGGTTTTGAGGATATTTAAATCACGCGCTGATCCGGCATAGAGAAGGGCGTTTTTTAAGCTGTAGTTTTCGATATAAATCTGATTACCTTGATCGACTAAGCGATGCACTCCCTGTCGATAAGGTCGCCACAAATCATAGTCATAAACCTGTTCTGAATAAAGCCCGATTCCAGAGAAGAACTCAAAGGGTAACGGACGAAAGAATACGTGGATATGGGCGTAATCTTTAGAATTTTCAAATGCCTGTTGATAATTGCTGAAATCCCCAGCCATCCAACGAGCTAGGGTGACTAAATTATTTGATGTAGTGTCGCGGATATGTGGTGGTGAAAAAGTCATAAATAGCTCAGGATAATTAAATAATACAAAATTCAAAATTATGAAAAATGACATGAGCAAACGAACGTGGTCAGTTCATATTTAGACTGCACGTTCTGAGGTTGTATATATATGACCAGAAATGCCTAGTCCTGGATTTTCAGATTGAGTTTAATTCTGAATACCCTGACGGATTTCTGAGGAAAACGAGGCAGTGACAACTCCTGTACCGGCACTGGTTTTAATTAGGGAAACCCGACAACGGACATTGGGGTTGACAAACCAGATTTTTTCTTCGGCGGCGGCGCGATCGTAGGATGTAATCAGGACAAATGTGCCGTCTTCCGTCAAGTAATAGTCGCCAGCCGCTGCGATCGTTTCAGCATAGCCTTGATCGCGCAGGAGTTTACCGCGATGAAGATGGTCTGGATCTGGGATAGGAACCAGGACGCAGCTACCTTTAATTTCACTGTCATCCCAGTCTGATTGACCTGACCAACTCATCCGAAAAGGGGAAACCACTGTATGCGAATCAATGTTATAGCTTTTACACAGGTCAATGACTGCCGGGTCATCATCTGGGAGAGAAATGATATCTATCTCAGACTGTACGGCTTCAAAGTGACCGAATGCTAAATGATGGGCGCTGCGTTGCGATCGCCAACGCCCAATAGAATTTGCCACAAACTCCGTAATATCCATCAACTCTTTGGTTTCCGTATCAATTTATGGTGCGATTTTGGGAAAAATTGAACATTAAAAAGATAATCACGTTTAGCTCCCTAAATTTCTCTATCCTCCTAAATCTCCGTTAAAAACGGGGAATTTGAACGGTTTTTGCCCCCCTTTAAAAGGGGGGTTGGGGGAATATAAGAGTTTGAAATCGTGGGCATTGCCCACCCTGTTAAACGTTACGCAATTTCAGTAATGCTGACGATTTTGCCAGAAGTGCGATTGATCCGCTGAATTTGCGGGGTCATTTTATTAGCTGGGACAATGTACTCAGTGGTACTGATGCGGCGGGGGCTGTCGAATTTGGAACCTGTCACCACGATTTTGAACCGTTTTTCGGTACCAGAACCAATGACAGTGGAGGAAGAGGCTTTAATCACATTGGCACTGTTGGTGGCAACAGCATAGACCAATTGAGCCGATTTTACTGAACTGTCAATTTGGGCGGGGCCGCGATCAAGAGCGAATATCCGGTTGTAGCCCACCTGTTTGGGGTTAGCTTCGCTGTTTCTACCGCGATAGTAGGGTACTACGTTTTCGCCAAAAGCTGCTTCATATTCGCTGCTATCGATGTAGGAGTCAATTTCAGCATCGTAGCCCTCGGCTACAGTGCGAACAATGTGTTCAGATACTTCTCTTTGATCTTGAGGTGCCCGACCGAGCAAGTGTAGGAAGTTGAGTTCTACAAAACGGTAGGGAGCGCAGGACTCGAAGTAGCGAGTACGATAAAACTCAGACTTGGCAACGATGCGGACAAATTCCCGCACAGTGATGGAGCGATCGCTCAATTGTGATTCTGCTGTCACCAACCGCTCACTCTCCATGACATGAGGGTTGCCTAATACTTGTTTGTAAACTGCGCGGATGATAGTTTGAACTTCCTCTAAGCTACCATTGGGCCACAGTTCAAGAATTGTCTGGGATGCCATTGAAATCTATCTCCTCAATTTTTGTAAGTTTTCAGCTGATTTATACAGCAGTGATACTGGCAATTACACCGCCCTGCTGGTGAATCCGCTGATACTCTTGAGAGAGCTTCTCGTAAGGCACCAGAAAGACTTGGTTGGAGCGGCGAAACTTGGAAATATTATTGAAGGTTTTTGCTCGATAACCTGTGACTTCAATACGGTAAACTTTACCACCAGCACTGGCATCGACTCCATGACGAGTGCGCGAACCAGTGGGAGGTGTAGAGAACGTCGCCCCACCACTAGCAGGTGAAATCACTGCTGTGGGTGTGCCTTGAATCACCAAAGCATTCAGCTTGGGAGTCTTACCAGACAAGTCACCCTTCAGGCTGCTGCTAGAAGCGCCCCGCACCAACTGGAAGGTGTGGGTAAATTGCACCATGCTTGTACAAGCTTCTGTTTTGTAGCCCCGGATATAGGGAACGAAGTTTTCCCCAAAGGTATTTTGATACTCATCACTGTCGAGATAAGAATCGATCTCAGCTTCAAACCCTTGAGTATCCAGAATGGTGCTGTGTGCCCGCATTTCTTCCAAATCCAGCGGTGGACGACCTAGCAGATGGCGGAAGTTGAGTTCGATCGCCCGGTAGCGCGCACAACTGGTAAAAAAGCGAGAACTAATAGAGGTCAGATTTAGCCACTGCTCGGACAAACTCGCGGACGCTCAATTCACCCCGCTTAAACTGGGATTCGGGAACAGTGAGCCGCTCACTTTCCATGACATAGGCATTGCCCAATACTTGCCGATAGACTGCCAGAATGATTGTTTCGACTTCTTCTTGTGAGCGACCGGGCACCCACTCAACGGGAGGGGTTTCATCAAACAGGCTGACTCCCAGGCGTGAAGCTGGTCCAAATGGCATTAATTGTATCTCCTGTTAACGACAGAGTTTAAGAAAATTGTTTCAAGATGTAAATAAATTTCAGATTGCTCACCCAGATAAATCAAATTACTGGATTGATTGGCTTGAAACACAAATCGCCAGCTTCCATAGAATGGAACTCTGATTTCCTTGATGCTCAAGCCTTTTAGCGCGTTTTATACGCTTTGTTATGATCAATTTTCTTATGAGCGCGTAACGATGAGTGTCAAGATTTATAAATCTTGATGAAATGAGAATTTTTGCACTCTGTTTGCACAAACGATTTTGATGGATGGGGGAATTACTGAAAAATTATGATTCCCCCTGATGTTCCTGATCCTCAGCACAGTCTACCCATAGAGATGGCGATCGCGGATATCATTACCGTGATTGAGCAGTAGAGAAATTATGTGTCGGCAATCACTTTTTATTGCAACCAGGAAAATTGTATCTTAAACTACATTT
>CAVYXS010000215.1:0-28438 GCA_963772205.1 uncultured cyanobacterium | reverse complement strand
GTCTGTCAATTTTCTATTTGTGGATAAAGACGCTTGAGACGGATACGGGCATCCGCTGTTGTGAACTGCCAATCTACAGATTTTTGTGAATGATTGCGTTGAATATACCAAGCCGTTGTTTCTTGTTCTAAAGTTTCAAGATCAGGAATCCGACGATCTAAGCATTGTCGAGTCATTGCGGACAGTTCGTTTTCAGCGATATTGAGCCAACTTCCATGTTTAGGAGTGTGGTGAATTTCCAAGCGTTCAACCAGACGACGGGCAATGGACGGCTCAAAAGCTTGATATAGGGAGGCAAGTTTGTGAGTATTTAGCTGGTCACATACTAAAATGACTTTGTCGCTATCGGCATAGTCGTTGTCAAGTAAATGCTTAATTTCTGTTGCCCAGTCAACCGCTGTTCTCCGTTCACTGACGACTGTTTTACGCCACCCAGACAACGGTTCTGTAAACATAAAGATATTGGCTGTTCCATTGCGTTCGTATTCATAATCCACCGATTCTGGCTGTCCTGGTTTGGCTGGCAGAGGAATGCGGGTTTCTTTGACCAATTGTATAGGTTGCTCATCCATGCAAATCACTGGACATTTGGGGTCATAGGGCAGGTGATAAATCTCCAGAACATCTTCCATGTGAACCACAAATTCGGCACTCTGTTCTGGTGGAATCACATACATCTGCCGCAAATGAGGTTTGAGTTCGTTTTTTTTAGCACTTGACGCACGGTTTCGTGACTAATTGCTGGCACAATTTCTAACTCGACCGCCAAGGCTCCCAGTAGCCGCAATGTCCAACGCGCCTGACCAGCAGGCGGTTCTCCACAACGCAGGGCGATTAGTTTTGCTTCCACCTCTCCATCAATAATCGGTTGACGAGGCGGCGTTTTATTGGGCTTGCGGTTTAATGCTGACTCTATGCCTTCTTTTACCAATCGCTCTCTGAGATTTGCGACTGTGTTTCGGTGGCAACTGAAGGTGGCGGCTGCTTCCTCGTCCGTCCATCCCTGTCCATTGACATCAATGTTTAATAGAATATTGGCGTGCTTAATTTTGTAAGCCGCTGCTTTGCCTGTGGATACCAAATTTTGTAGGATCTGCCTTTCCTCTTGACTTAACCGGACAATATAGTTCTTGAGCATGGTCAGTTATTAGGATATCTGGTGAGGTTTACAGTTAATAGCCCCTCTATTTTCCCTCAAACTCACAATTTTTAGCTTGACAGACCACTAGATGCTTGAAATTGAATGAGGACTCAGGCTTTTCCATACCATATGATAAATTAAATCTTACATCTGATAGCGTAACCTTAACGAGAAAATGTTACATCTAATAACGTTGAGTAGTGAGAAACCAACGTGAAAGCACAAGTATTTAGAGGCGTCAATCAACTGTCATACGAAGAAATCCCAGTACCGACTCTCCAAGCAGATGAAGTCCTGGTACAGGTGCGGGTAGTCGGGTTGTGTCAGTCAGATATCAAAAAAATTCGTTATCCCTTATATGAACCACCCCGCATTTTTGGACATGAAACAGCGGGAACGATTGCCGCAGTCGGTCAAGATGTACTACATTGGCAAGTAGGACAACGGGTAGCGGTAATGCACCACATCCCTTGTATGCGTTGTGCTTATTGCCTAAACGAAAATTATTCCATGTGTGATGTCTATAAAAATATCTCCACCACAGCGGGGTTTAACGCCAGTGGCGGGGGTTTTGCTGAGTACGTCAAAGTACCAGGTCATATTGTGCAAAATGGCGGGTTAATTCCCCTTCCTGATGATATCAGTTTTGAAGAAGCCAGTTTTGTCGAACCGACAAATTGCTGCTTGAAAGCAGTCAAAAAAGCCCAAATCGTCCCTGGGCAAACAGTTTTAGTCACAGGTGCTGGACCTATTGGCTTAATGTTCGTTATGTTGGTGAAATATTTCGGCGCCAAAGCGATCGCTACCGATTTACTACCCTCTAGAATCGAAAAAGCCTTAAATGTCGGTGCAGAAGCGGCTTTTGACGCCCGTGATCCCGATTTACCAGCCAAAATTCACGCCCTGACTGGGGGGATGGGTGTTGATGTCACCCTCCTAGCAGTCCCCAGTGACAAAGCTTTCTTCCAAGCACTCGACTGTACCCGCAAAGGTGGTAAAATTCTCTTTTTTGCGGAATTTCCCGATGAACTGCAAATTCCCATCAACCCAAATATTCTCTATCGCCGAGAAATAGACTTGATGGGTAGCTACAGTTCATCCTACCGCCTGCAGAGCCTGTCAGCCGATATTGTATTTAATCGCCGCATAGATGTGAAAGCATTAATTAGCGATCGCTATCCATTACAAAATTTATCAGCAGCAGTCGAACAGGCGATCGCTCCTACAGCGGAAACTTACAAAATCTTAATTTATCCCTAATCAGGGGATGGAAAGATGGGGAGAAGTTTCTGGTTTAGAACCTCAAGTGTCAGCCTCAAAACCTCAAACTCCTAACTCCCAACTCCTAATAAGCTGATCATCTTGTAATTTGCACATTGTGATTTATTCAAATTATTGTAGTGCGAGCATCCTGCCCGCGTCGAGGGTGCAAATTAAATGCAGAACAGCTGACAACTAAACCAAAACCATGATAGATATATAGCGGTTATCGGTTGAGTCCAATACACTCGTAAGGGCACGGCATTGCCGTGCCCCTACCAAAATATTTGTATCATGATTAAAGTGCAATGGTATAACTCCTAACTCCTAATTCTCCAAAAAATGCTCATCACCCTCGCCATAGTCGCCATACTAGCTTTTTATGTCGCCTTCAACCTTGGCGCTAACGATGTTGCTAACGCAATGGGTACTTCTGTCGGTTCCAAAGCTGTCACCCTAACCCAAGCGCTGATAATTGCTGGAGTATTAGAGTTTGCTGGCGCTGTATTATTTGGGCATGAGGTAACAGAAACCCTCGCCACAAAAGTTGCTAATCCCGCTTTATTTGCAGCTACACCACAAATATTAGTCTTAGGGATGATGACAGTGTTACTGGCGTCTGGCGTCTGGCTACAGATTGCCACTGCACGGGGTTTACCTGTATCCTCTTCTCATGCAGTTGTGGGTGCGATCGCTGGATTTAGTTGGGCAGCTTTAGGAGTTGGTGCAATTGATTGGTCATCAATTGGCAAAATCACAATTGGCTGGATTTTAACACCGTTAATTAGTGGCGCGATCGCTGCTTTGTTCTACAGTCAAATCAAGCGCTGGATTTTAGAACAACCAAATCAAATAGCGCAGTTACAAGAATGGATTCCCTGGTTGAGTGCGCTGCTGTTGGGGGTATTTGGTGTAATTGTCCTACCAACTCTCACTCAACCCCTGACAAATTTTTTCATTGATCAATTTGGGTTCAACATACCCGCTTACGACATCCCCCTATTAACAGGTGCTGTAGCAGTATTTGGACTTACGCTTGATAGTTGGCGACAGTTGAGAGAGCAGGGGGTGGAGGGATGGGGAGAAATTATAAATGCCCCATGCCCCATGCCCAATCCCATAGAGCTTGTATTTGCACGCTTTCAATTGCTGAGTGCTTGCTTTGTCGCCTTTGCTCATGGTTCAAATGATGTGGGAAATGCGATCGCTCCATTAGCTGCGATCGTTTACATCAATCAAACTGGTAGCGTACCTACAAATGGTCTAAATACCCCCCTTTGGATTTTAATCCTTGGTGGTGTCGGAATTGTTAGTGGTTTAGCCATCTGGGGTAAAAAAGTCATTGCCACAATTGGCGAAAATATCATTGCTTTACAACCTAGTAGTGGTTTCTGCGCCGAAATCGCCACCGCCACGACTATCCTCATCGCATCCCGGCTAGGTTTACCTGTTTCCACTTCCCACGCTCTTGTTGGCGGTGTTGTGGGGATTGGATTAGTGCAAAATATTAAATCGATTCAATTTCAAACTTTACAAAACATCGCCGCTGCTTGGTTAATTACAGTTCCCGTCAGTGCGGTTTTAAGCGCTACCATCTTTAGCATTGTCCGGATTTTCTTTCTGTCAAGATAAAGTCAAACGCTTAATCTGTGGTTCAATTAACTGAAAATTGCTGTAATCAACGCTGAAGCTAGGGCTGGATTTTTGCATAATAGCTGCTAATTAACTAGAATGTTGTCTAGGGGAAAATCATGCTTTGTAATTTCCACAAAAAAATACCTTAATCTCGAACAGAGATATAAACTGTCACGTAAGTTACATTCGACCATAATTTAAAGATAGATTGCCAGTCAAAAAATCTTGTGGTAACAAAGTACGCATTTGCAAGTTTTGTCAAATTACTATTTCCCACAAAATCTTCAGTATTTATGGGGTGTGAGATTTTTTATCCTCAAAAAACCTCGTAGAAAAATAGTTAATTTAGCTAAAACTGACACAATGTTAGTCTGTGATGCTGACGGAAATACAGTCTCATAGGTAATGAAGCTCATTATATGCTTTGCCAACTCTGTGTTCAGCATGACAGAATTACGATGATATGCATCAGTCCTGTGAAGATTTTTGGTTTATCTGACAAAATACAAGAATTTAGTATGAGTGCCAAGCCAGTATACAGGAAGCAGCTTTATTGTCATGGTGTTAGAGGTTAAAAGCTAATGGGGCGATTCGAGAAGCAACCAGACAACCCGCGAGTCAGAGGTGAGATATCCAGAGCAGCAGAAAATGCGCTATGGGGTGTAGTTGAAGATTTAGAAAATCTTCAGCAGCATGTTCTGCGATCGTTACAGGAAGACGTAAAGCGGCTTCAGGCGGACAAAAACCGTTTAAGTGATGAGATTCAACAGCTGCTAGATGAAAAAGAACAGTTACAAAATGTCAGACAAATCACAGAGCAGCAGGTGTTAATTCGTCAGCTAGCAGAAGCTTTGGCCAAGCACATCTCTTCGCAGCTACAATCATCTCTGACGACTTTAGCTACCCAAACAATAGAGCGCACCTCCTACGAAAGAGCAGCGCTGAAGCCAGAGCAGAGCAACAGTACTCCCGAAACTGTGAACAATGAGAAGGTAGAAAAACTGCTTGGTGCTTTGGATGACACCCTCACCATTACCTTAAACTCACTACAACAGGAAATTAAGAATTATCAAGGTAATATTTCTCAACAGTTGTCTCAGATGCAGAGTCAACAACAGCAAAGCGAAACTATTTTAACGGAGTTAATTAATCGCCTGCAGGGGCTAGAAAAAACCGTTGAAGAAACTTCACTAAAAGTAATAAAAGTTTCACCATCTACTGTGTCTCAATCGACTGAGCAACTAGCAATAAAAGGATCACCGCCTACAGTTTTACAACTAACTGAGCCACTACAAAATGGTTACGTTGAAAAATCTCCCCAGTTGGTAGAGGTAACTAGCAAACCTACAGAGCCAATTTCTGTGATAGTGCCTGAATTGTCAACTAGGGAAACGACATTAGAACCTGTCGTCTCAGCCTCAGAAAACACAGATGCTGTAGTTGAGAACAAACCCCCAGAGCCAATTTCTGTGATAGCGCCTGAATTGTCAGCCAGGGAAACGACATTAGAACCTGTCGTCTCAGCCTCAGAAAACACAGCTGCTGTAGTTGAGAACAAACCCCCAGAGCCAATTTCTGTGATAGCGCCTGAATTGTCAACCAGGGAAACGACATTAGAACCTGTCGTCTCAGCCTCAGAAAACACACTGCTGTAGTTGAGAACAAACCCCCAGAGCCAATTTCTGTGATAGCGCCTGAATTGTCAACCAGGGAAACGACATTAGAACCTGTCGTCTCAGCCTCAGAAAACACAGCTGCTGTAGTTGAGAACAAACCTGCAGAGCCAATTTCTGTTCTGACGCCTGAATTATCACAGCGCAAAACTAAACCGGAGCCTACAGCACCATCCCCCAGACAGAAGACAACACCAACAGCGCCAAGAACCCCCCGAAATACAACCTTGTCGCCTATCCAGATAGGTTTCTTGTTGATTGTATTGTCAACAGTCATGTCATCACTTTATAACGTAGCTATTAAAGTACCTGTTCCAAGAAGGTTCTCAGGTTCTGGGAGTAGAGGTAGAGCGCTTGCTCTTACCGACTTTGGGCAATATTCTATTAATATTGATGTTGCGTTTACTCGTCGTTGTCCCACTGATGTTGCTTTTAGCTCCCATGATGCATCAAAATGTGTGGCAAGACCTGCAAAATCTGTTTGACTCAGTAAAAACTAAACCCACTTCTGGTAATGGCAAAACACAGAAAGTCTTGCAATTGTCAATTGCCAGTGGATGCTGTTTATTTCTCTCACAGGTGCTAGTTTACATTGCTATTAGTCAAATCACAACTGGCGCAGCGATCGCACTTTTCTTTATTTATCCGATTATTAGCGGACTCTTGTCTTGGTTCTTATTGCGCGATCGTCCTAGCTTATTCCGTTTAGGTGCTATGGGCGCTCTGTTTTGCGGTGAATTACTGGTTTTGGGGGGAGCGCCCAGTACTAGTACAACTAATGTTTCTCTAGGGAGTAGCGCCGCCATTTTTGCGGGAGTGGCTTTTTCTGCCTACGTAATTCTTACAAGATTGTGTGCTAATAAAGTGCATCCTGTGTCTTTGACATTAATTAACTTCGCGACGATGTTGCTGTTAAGCTTTATCTGTTTAATTATACCTTTACCCAGCGACTGGAGTCTAATTATTGACAAATCTAACTTACTCGAAATTATTTTAAGTGCTTTTATTTTGGGTGTGTTGACTCTCTGCGGTTATGTGTTGAATAATATTGGAATTCGTCAACTAGGTGCATCGCGAGCAGCGATTATTGGCGCCAGTGTCCCAATTTTAACCGTGATTTTCGCTGGGCTGATTATTCAGGATAGCTTGGAAATTTTACAGATTTTCGGAGTTTTACTAGTAACTTTTAGTGCTGCTGCTTTCGGTTTTGAAACCATGCAAAATCAAGTTAAGTCTTCTAGTTCCGCAAATTAAATTGCAAATTAGCTGTAAACTGATCCCACTCCTTCCAGGGGTGGGATTTGGCGATACTTGGGCAGTGGTAATAAAAATCACTATGCAGGCGGCAATCAATCTCAAAAACGCTCGATACATGGCGCGGTTCTGATGCTTCAGAGAAGGGTTAGGTTGACTCACGCTTCCCTACGAACAAAGCAAATCCTACGGTTCAGCCTGACTACTCAGTCTCAAATTCAAAATTGTTTGACTCAATATCTCAAGAAATATTGATTTTTCTTTGGGTATAAAATATTTTAATAATAATCAGAAAAATCTTTAAGATACATAACCTTATGCAAAAGTAATAAAAAAATGCTACAATATAAAATCATATTGATTGTAGAAAACTAATAGGTATTTTGAACTTGGAATTATCTGCGTTATTTGATGTGTATGATTTTGCCTCAAGTCAACTGCGTATATTGCCCAGGCATAACTGCAAGGGTCGATCAGCATGGCAATAGTCTTTGTTGAGAGATATTTTCCATAAACCCCATCAGCTAGTTGCCGCAGATCTATCTCTCCCAGGCAGCACACAGCCAAATTTAGGTGAGAGTAGGGTCTCTGTTGCTACTGATAAGCTATAGGGAAAACTAGGATACAACTGACAGGCTTTTTTAACTCCGTAGAAAGCATAAAGATGACTCAGATAGCGTCAGAGCTTACTGGCAAGAGCTTTCACGATGAAAGTAATCTTTCCTAGTCATATTAGAGCAACTGCAGCAATAATACTCGTTATGGGTGTGTGCCAGAAATTACGCAGAAATTAACAAATTTAACTACCAAGAATCGTAGAGTTAAAGCATAATAGATAATCTGGAGTAAAAATATTGCCTTCAGTCGGGTGTATACTACTTACTTTCCTTTGACTAATAACTCTGTAAACGTGCTATTCAACTGTCTGTAATATGAGTAACGACATAGATCTGATCAAACGTCTTGGCCCCAGTGCGATGGATCAGATCATGCTTTATCTGGCTTTCAGTGCCATGCGGACCAGTGGGCACAGGCATGGGGCATTTTTAGATGCAGCAGCAACCGCTGCCAAGTGTGCGATTTATATGACCTATCTGGAGCAGGGACAAAACCTGAGAATGACAGGGCATTTGCACCACTTAGAGCCAAAACGGGTGAAGATCATTGTAGAGGAAGTCAGACTTGCCCTAACTGAGGGCAAATTGTTGAAGATGCTAGGTTCACAAGAACCCAGGTATCTGATTCAATTGCCTTACGTCTGGATGGAAAAATATCCTTGGCGTCCGGGGAGATCGCGTATTCCCGGTACAAGTCTGACAACCGAGGAAAAAAGGCAAATTGAGCATAAATTGCCCAATAATCTGCCTGATGCTCAGTTAATTACCTCTTTTGAGTTCTTGGAATTAATCGAATTTCTGCACAAGCGATCGCAAGAGGATATGCCACCCCAGCACCAGATGCCTTTAAGTGAAGCCTTGGCGGAGCATATAAAGCGCCGTCTGCTCTACTCAGGCACTGTGACGCGGATTGATTCTCCCTGGGGAATGCCCTTCTATGCTTTGACTCGTCCTTTTTATGCGCCAGCAGACGATCAGGAGCGTACTTACCTCATGGTCGAAGATACCGCTCGGTATTTTCGGATGATGAGAGATTGGGCAGAACGGCGTCCAGATGCGATGCGCGTGTTGGAAGAATTGGATATTCCACCAGAACGATGGGAGGAGGCGAAAGAAGAATTGGATCAAGTTATCCGCGCTTGGGCAGATAAATATCACCAGGATGGTGGTGTGCAAATGATTCTACAGATGGTATTTGGTAAAAAAGAAGACTAATAATTCAGGATGCAGAAGACTGCTGGTGATTTTTCTTTTAATAACTTTGAGCGGTCAATAATCAACAGTTAAAAGTCCACACTAGTTGTGGACTTTTGACTTAAGTACAGTATTCCTTTAATTCGTAGCGCTATTTTTATTACTAGCGTTACTACGAGCAATAGCGCATTAGTTGTCTACCCCCTGAGTTCTGATCGGTTGTAGTAAGCACTTTAGTGCTTTAATGAGCGATTTATCGCTCACTACATAACCATCAAAATTAATGCGATAGACCACTAGTCGTTCACTACACAAACTTTGCGGGGTATGTAGTAGGCGATTTATCGCTTTTTTAGGACTAAAGTCCTAACTACAAACCAAGCATTGTTCCTTTGGTCAACTACTAGTAGGAAAGAGAATAATTGGGAATGGTGAATTTTTATTTAGTGCCTGGCTGGGCTGGAATTGGGGTAGTCTGATAAGTGGGACTAAATTGGATAGGGTTTTGAGTTGGCGGTGCAGAAGTGGGTGTAGTAACACTACTCATACCATCGCTGCCATCGATACAAGTATCTAGCGCCTGAGTGACAGTAGATTTGATTTCACTACGTAAGCCCAGCACACAGTCAGCAAAACGTACAGGCAATAAACTGCGCCCACAATAAGTTAAGATTGCTGGTTTAGTAGCCTCTTCAGTATTTTGACTCAAACCAACTACACAAGTGGCTAATTCTTCCGGGCGTCGGGCTTGCTTACAGCCATTAAGGGCATCTAAGCCGCCAATTTTCGCCTGCTGACTAATTTTTAACACACAGGCAGATAATTCACTGGGATGCAGCGCCGTGGCACAGCCTTCTGATGCGGCTTCCGGACTCACTTTTACACTCAAAAGTCGAGATGCACAGGCACGGTAATCATTATTATAAGAAACAGGAGCAGTCATTGCGGGGGCGATCGTTACCAACCATCCAGCTATAGCCAAAACTGGTGCAGTCACCCGAATTGCTTTAGTTTGGAACATTTGGTACATAGAACCACCTTGTTGGTTTGTACTGCTGCTAACCGATACTTTTTCACTGTTTAACATTGCGATTCTCCAAACACCCAAGGTTATGCTATCTCAAATTAGCTAAAAGACACTTCCATTTGAAATCATACCCAATTTGTCGGGTGCGTCAGAAAATCATCCCACTGCTGCACTTGTTAATATCTAGGACTGACCCATCCTACCTCTGGCTGAGGGTGGGGACTTGTGCGTTATGTTAAAGATTTTAAATTTTGGCTGATGTAATTGAACAGCCAAAATCTAAAATTTAAAAAGGTGTGTCAAAATGGTATGTCTGGATCAAATTGAAACAGGATTAGATTAAGGAAACTCATGTCCCGATATAGAGGGCCTCGCCTCAGAATAGTACGTCGCTTAGGCGACTTACCAGGATTAACTCGTAAAAGCGCTAGACGCGCCTATCCACCTGGATCAGCATGGTCAGAACCGCAAAAAGCGCTCTGAGTATGCCATCCGTCTAGAAGAAAAGCAAAAGCTGCGCTTAAACTACGGTCTGACAGAAAAGCAACTCCTACGCTACGTCCGCCGAGCCAGACGTGTAACTGGTTCTACTGGACAAGTGCTGTTGCAATTGCTAGAAATGCGCTTAGATAATACCATTTTTCGCTTGGGTCTAGCTCCAACTATTCCAGCAGCTCGTCAACTGGTAAATCACGGTCATATAACTGTCAACGGTCGTGTTGTCGATATCGCCAGCTACCAGATACGTCCCGGGGAGGAAATAGCTGTGAGGAATAAAGAAGCATCCCGCAAATTGGCGGAAGCTAACTTACAATATCCCGGTTTAGCTAACCTCCCCAGCCATCTGGAATTTGACAAAAACAAACTGGTTGCTAAAGTCAACGGTGTGATTGAGCGGGAATGGGTAGCGTTACAAGTTAATGAACTGCTGGTTGTGGAATACTACTCACGACAAGCGTAAGAGAGTGCCCAGTTGAGAGTGCTGAGTAATGAAAAAGTCACACTCGCAACTCGCAACTCATAACTTTTTTATCCGCCAATTTGCGACATGGTACGAGTGTAAGCGGCTGCCGTACCAGAGTCGCGTTGCTTAAAGTTAATTTCTGGCTTGATTGCTAGTAATAACCTGACCTGCTCTTGCAATTGGATGGTGCTAATACCATGACGCAGAGCAGTTTTCAGGTCAATTTGACCTAATTCATTTAATAAACAGGGACGTAGCCAGCCATCCGCACTGAGGCGCATCCGGTTACAGCGATCGCAAAAACACTCTGACATCTGACTAATAAATCCCAGTGTCCCCTTCGCTCCCGGTATTTGAAAGACATCGGCTGGTCCATTACCACGAATTTGCGAATCTGTCAATCCCCAGCGATCGCGGATGCGTTGTCGCAGTTCGGCGGAAGATACCCAACCGCGATCGCCAAATAATTGCCAGTTGCCAATGGGCATAAATTCAATAAACCGCACGTGCCATTGTTTATCAATGGTCAAAGCGGCTAAATCTAAAATTTCCTTCTCATTGACCGCTGGAATTACCACTACATTCAGCTTCAGCGGGTCAAAGCCGACGCGATAAGCAGCTTGGATACCATCCCAGACATCTTGCCAGCGGGAAGGCCCCTGATTGCCGATAATTTGGTCAAAGGTGTCGGCATCGAGAGAATCTAGGCTAATATTAATGCGTCGTAGACCTGCATTGTAGAGGTTTTGTGCCAAGGGTGCAAGCAAAAAGCCGTTGGTGGTCATTGAGATGTCTTGGGTTTGGGGAAAAGCAGCAATTTGTCTCACCAATTCCACCACACGGGGACGTAATAAGGGTTCGCCCCCAGTTAAACGAAAGCGAGTAAAACCTACAGGGATAAACACCTCTTGAATCAGGGTGAGGAGTTCGGAGTCAGTCAATAATTGTTGCTTGACAATATAGTCAAGTTCGGAGCCTTCTGGCATACAGGTACTGACAGCGAAAATTGCAGCGATCGATTAGGCTAATGCGGAGGTAGTCTACCTGGTTCATTTTTGAGTGTTTATTTCCTATTGTATTTAGGCCAGCAGGTAGAATCCGGGTGATATGGAATGGCGTCTCTACTGAGAATTGCGATCGCTATGGTAAAAATACCCGCTCAAAAGGCTGTTTACGATAACGTCGATTATGCGGGAAAAGTCTTGAGGTAATAAGCGATCGCATTTTTGCGGTTTGAGCGTTCTGATAAATCCGTGGGTGCATCTTGTAGCAGGTGTTCAGGGTGTCCCCCGCGCCTTTGGAGCAAAGTTTTACCTGCTTGCAAAGTCAACCAGCGTTCAGCAATCAAGCGCCGGATCAACTCACTTTTGTCTGTTTGTTCGTGAGCCAAGATATCCGCTAATTGCCGTTCTGTTTCTTCATCTAGTCTGACACTAAGCATTACTTTGACCATTTTATTGTAATTGTATGACATATAATCAAATCGATCCGGTAACAGAATGCCTATTCTGATTGGGAGAAAATTATCATAGTTGTAATCAGAGTAAATTTAAATGCATGTTATTAGTCGCAGGATTTTGCGGAGGTTTTGTGAAGCACACGCAGATTCCTGCGATGCACTTTATGATTGGTATAGGGTAGCAACTAAAGCTGAATGGAACAATTTGGTTGAAGTTCAGGCTATTTATCCAAAAGCAGAAGCTGTAAGTAACTTCACTGTATTTAATATCAAAGGAAACAACTATCGCTTAATTGTTGATATTGTTTACGAAACTCAAAGAATCTATATTAAATATGTTCTAACCCACGCCGAATATAATAAGGATAAATGGAAAAATGACCCGTACTTTTAATCGTGAATCTTATGGTAAATTACTAGCTGAGTATCAACCGAAAACAATTACCACGGAAGAAGAAAACGAACAAGCGATCGCACTTGCTTTAACCTTAGAACACCGTCCCCATCGGACAACAGAAGAGGAGATGTTGTTGGAACTATTGGTGACATTAATTGAGAAATTTGAAGAAACTCATTACCCAATTCCCCAAGGTACGTCCCATTCAATTTTAAGGCATCTGATGGACGCACGTGATATTACGCCAGAGGCATTGGCTGGGGTAATTGGTTCGTTGGAAGTTGTGCAGGAAATTGTTAATGGACGCACTATTAATAAAGTAGAAGCAGAAGCGCTTGCGGACTATTTTTGTGTAGATGCCAATTTATTTCTCTGCAACTAAATAATCATAAGATTGTCTCGTAGTAAGGACTTTAGTCCTTGAGAGAGGACTAAAGTCCTTACTACAAACCTTTAATTATTTATGCCCACTTACTTAGTTCTCAGGGTTCCCCAAGGTATGTAAAAGCCTAACCTTTCATGGTTTATTAATTAGATACCCGACTTGTTCAAAAAGTCGGGTATCTGCCTAAAAACTCACCTCATCGCCACTCGCCTTGTAAAGTAAAAGCAGCCCAGAAATAAGGCTGAGAATATTTAGGATTTTGCCACATCTCCAATTGCGCCGCCCTCAGCGCCGCTGCAGGTCTTAAATTCTCTTTGAGCATTTTACTGTAAAATTTCCCCATTAATTCTGCTGTTGCTGTGTCGCTTACACTCCACAAACTAACAGCAACTCGCGGACTACCTGCATACATAAAACCTCTTGTCAATCCCACCAAACCTTCTCCTTTTACTTGTTCCCCAAGTCCGGTTTGACAAGCACTTAGCACGACTAATTCTGCTGGGAGGTTGAGGTTGAAAATATCCTGGAGTTGGAGAAATCCATTTTCAGTATTCCCGGTTGCATCTACCAAAGATAAAATCACACCAGAAAACTCAGGATTTTTGGTATTAAAAATGCCGTGAGTTGCAAAGTGGACAATTTGGTATTGGCTCATGTCTGGACTCGTTGCAGTGGCGCGATTTGCTGCAAAATCAAAAGCTGATTTCCGTGATGATTCAGGAACTAAACTCAGGATTTTATCTGCTTCGGCGCGTGTACCTTTAAGGCGAATCAAGTTAAGATTTAAATCACGGCTCGAACGCCTCAGCGCTAAAGCATTTAAATCTACAGTATTTGGATTTTCTTACACCACGGGCGACATTTGATTTTACGCGATCATCATTTTTATTAAATACCGGATCTGCCAATACTGCTAATTTCTTCACAGCTGTGTTACGATTTTTAATTTCATTCCGCACCACCGCGATGGTAGACGCTGAAGGCGCATTCACTATTTCATGTTCCACTAACAATGGTTGAAATTTTGTTTGTGTTGGATTTGGCAACGCTGCAAAGGGAATATATTGTAAAATCCCATCAGCCACAATCAAAAATCGCTTATTTCCCAATTCCCCCGCTACTGGCTGTAGCAACATTTGACTTAATTTCGTGGCTACTTTCACACTACCTTCAGCATTAGGATTAGGTTCGGGTATAATTCCTCCGCGAGGGTCTACTTTTTCTCCAGTAATACTTTGATAAAACTTCTTAGCTGCAGCTTCAATATCTTCATTTTTGGGTAATTCATAACTTTTCATCCCCGTTTTTGTAACCAACCAAAGATAACTGCGATCCTTCCCTAGAGAATATTGCAAAAGAATTGTGTTGTCATCGAGAACGGAAGATTGAATTTGTTCAAGGGTGAGGGGTTGGGGTTGGGTGAGTGCTGCATAACGGGGACTGTTAGCGCGGATATTTGCTAAAACTTGACTATATTTATCTAACAGTTCAGAAATTTCTTTATTTATTTTCTCTTCCTGTTCAGTGGTGTGTTTACCAGAAATAATTTCAATGCGGATTTTCTTTCTCGCGTCAATTTGTTGCTGTAAACTGCGTTCTTCTGCTAACAGTTTTGGATCTACCCCTTGGCGAATATCTGCACGGGCTTCCGTGAGCAGTTCTAGCAGACTGCGGGCGTGGGAGCGTTCGCTGATGTGGAGTGCTAAAGCATTACATTTATCTTTAATTATGATGTCTTTGTTTGAGTTTGGATCTTTGGTTGTAAATTCACATACTTTGGATAGGTCTTTTTTGTGCAGTTGCATCAACAGGTCAATATAGAACTTATATTCACCCTGGACGGTGGCAAAGTAAGAAGTACGCAAGTTTTGGTTGAGTATTTTGGTGCGTAATTCTTCAATGATTTTAATTGCGGCTTCAATTTGGGTGAGGGCTTGGGGTAGGTTTCCTCTGTCGCGCTCTAGGGAAGCTATGTTGTAGAGAGTAGTGGCTTCCCCTCCCTTGTCGCCCACTGCACGCGATATGGGTAGAGCTTGATTGTAGAATGTCAGCGCCTGCTGCTTTTCTCCTAATGAGTCGTAGACTAAGCCAATATTATTGAGAGTATTGGCTTCCCCTCTCCTATCGCCGATTGCACGGACTAAGGGTAGGGCTTGATTGAAGTATTTGAGAGCCTGCTGCTTTTCTCCTGAATAGTCGTAGACACCACCAATATTATTGAGAATAGCGGCTTCCCCTCCCTTGTCCTCGACTGCACGGATTAGAGGTAAGGCTTGGTTATAGTATGTCAGCGCCTTTTGCTTTTCTCTTAAATCGTCGTAGACACCACCAATACTATTGAGGGTATTGGCTTCTCCTCCTGTGTCGCCGACTATACGCCTCAAAGGTAGGGCTTGGTTGTAGTATTTGAGAGCCTCCTGCTGTTCTCCCAATGAGGAGTAGAGTAAGCCAAGATTATTGAGAGTGATGGCTTCCCCTCCCTTGTCATCAACTAAACGCCTCAGAGGTAGGGCTTGGTTGTAGTATTTAAGAGCCTCCTGCTTTTCTCCCAATGAGTCGTAGACAGCGCCAATATTATTGAGGGTTGTGCCTTCCCCTTTCTTGTCATTGACTAAACGGATGAGGGGTAGGGCTTGGTTATAGTATTTGAGAGCTTGCTGCTGTTCTCCCCATGAGGAGTAGAGCAAGCCAAGATTATTGAGGGTTGTTGCTTCCCCTTTCTTGTCATTGACTAAACGGCTTAGGGGTAGGGCTTGGTTATAGCATGACAGTGCCTGCTGCTTTTCTCTCAATGAGTCATAGATTAAGCCAATAAGATTAAGAGTGGTGACTTCCCTTTCCCTGTCGTCAAGTACATGAACTAGGGGTAGAGCTTGGTTGTAGTATTTGAGAGCCTGCTGTTTTTCTCCCAATGAGTTGTAGACAAAGCCAATAATATTGAGAGTCAAGGCTTGCCACTTTTTATCATCAATTTGCTGCCACAATTTCAGCGCTTGTTGCCATTTCTCAATCGCCTTTCGCTTAGATTCTGCTGTACCTTGATCAAAAAGTTCCCATCCCTGATTGATGGCGTCTACTGCTGCAGCACGAGTTGCATCTTTCTGCGTTCCTGGCTGCTGCGCTATCTGCAACCCTCCATATTTGGGTGTCGCACCCACTGAGGAGGATATCAAAGCCACACTCAGCAACACAGTTAAACTGTAGCGGCTCAATTTGGGTAGCAAGTGGGAGAAGATTGGGTGAATGCGCTGCTGTTTTGAGTTTTTCACGCGCTTAGTCATAAACACTGGCTAGTTTGGTGATTTATATTTACGGATTAATATATCTCTAGCGGGTTTACCCTTATGCAATTTTGGGCATGGGGCATGGGGCATGGGGCATGGGGCATGGGGCATGGGGCATGGGGCATGGGGCATTGGGCATCAGAACTCTGTTGATTTAGCTCAGAGGGAGCATCCCAAATGTGTAAATTTATTTTGTAGTAGTAGTAGTAGTGCGGGCTTCTAGCCCGCTTCTTAGACATTAGGGAGCAAGATGCTCCCACTACAAATTTGATTTTGGCAAAATTGGGATGCTCCCAGATCAGAACTAGATTCATCTCCCTCGGAGCTAGATTCATCTCTCTCAGAACTCCGTTCATCTCCCTCAGAACTCCGTTCATCTCCCTCGGAGCTAGATTCATCTCCCTCGGAGCTAGATTCATCTCCCTCAGAACTCCGTTCATCTCCCTCGGAGCTAGATTCATCTCCCTCGGAGCTAGATTCATCTCCCTCGGAGCTAGATTCATCTCCCTCGGAGCTAGATTCATCTCCCTCGGAGCTAGATTCATCTCCCTCGGAGCTAGATTCATCTCTCTCAGAACTCCGTTCATCTCCCTCAGAACTCCGTTCATCTCCCTCAGAACTCCGTTCATCTCCCTCAGAACTCCGTTCATCTCCCTCAGAACTCCGTTCATCTCCCTCAGAACTAGATTAATGAAGCTCTATGCCCCATGCCCAATGACATTACAGCAGTTTTCACGTAGTTGAACCACACTCTCAGGGCACAGCAGTGTTCCCTACGGCAAATGTGGTCTATTTACCTGAAAATAGCTGTAACCAGGGAAAGTTGATTACACCTCACCCCTGAAGGGTACACATTGTGGCATAATAAGCCGATCGCACACCCTAGTTCAGCTACCAATTGTGGAATATACCAACTCTATGAATGAACTGGCTGAAGCACTCCAACAGCCAGCGGATCTAACCTTTGAACTTCCAGATCCGGAAGATGAGGGGATTCCAGAGATGGAATTTCAACAGCAGTTGGATGTAGCTTGGCAAGTATGCGATCGCTTTGATTTACAAACCGAAATCTGGCGGGGACGCATTTTACGCGCTATCCGCGACAGGGAAAAAAAAGGCGGTGATGGGCGCGGTACCGGTTTTCTGCGATGGCTCAAGGAACGGGAAATTAGCAAAAGTCAAGCTTATGCCTGGATTCAATTAGCCAATAGTGCTGATACTCTCATCGAAGACGGTAAACTTGACCCTAATGCAGTCAATAATTTTAGCAAACGCGCCTTTGTGGAAACAGCCAAAGCTGTCCCCGAAGTGCAACAAATGGTGAGTGAAGCCGCGCAAAAAGGCGATCGCATTACTCGGCGCGAAGTCCGTCAACTCAGCGACGAATGGACAGCCATGTCTTCCGAATTGCTACCAGAACCAGTCAGGGCAAAAGCCGCAGATAACACCCTACCGCCGCGCTACATTGCCCCTCTGGTGAAGGAAATGGAAAAATTGCCCGAAGCACATCAAAAGTCTTTACAGCGCGACATAGCCGCCAATCCTGATGTGGATACTCTCAAACAAGCCACCTCAGAGGCGCGTTATCTGGCAAAATATCTCAAGGGCGCTGCTCAAGTCCAAGCCTTAAACGAACAAGATATTGATATTGAAACAGCCTTAGAAGAAGCGCAAAGAATCGGCTGTTTGAGCGTAGCGGCAGACTTGGTAAATCAAGCATCGCAGATAGAACAAACTATAGGCAAATTATATATGACATGGAAACGCATCAGTAATTTAGCCGATAGATTGTATGTAGATACTGGCGCAAGTACACCAAATTTGCGATCGCTCCTCAGTTGTTTAGAACCCCTCGGCGGTGAAGTTATGGAATTACAACTGAGTGGCGCAGTGGAGCATACTGTTAGACTACAAATTCAGGAAGTTAATTAAAGATGGGCATGGGGCATCGGGCATTGGGCATTGGGGGCGTTGCTGAATCAGAATATGAAATACCAAAAATACCTTTCTTTTTCTTTGTACCTTTGCGTCTTTGCGCCTTTGCGTGAAATAAATTCATATCTCAATTCAGCAACGCCGGCATTGGGCATTGGGTATCGGGCATTGGGCATGGGGAGATGGGGAGATGGAAATGGGGTTCGTGTCTTTACATATAGTCGCAACCTAAATTTGATCACGGTAGTTTGCCGACTCCCATCGTATTCAGTGAATTTTTTCCCCTATTCCTCTTCGTCATCGCCAAAATCCGGTTCAACTCCAAGGGCGCGGAGTTGTGCAGCTAATCTTTCGGCACGTTGTCGTTCGATTTGGGCAAGTTGTTTTTCGCTTTCGGCACGTTGTCGTTCGATTTCTGCTCGTTGTCTTTCTCTTTCTGCTCGTTGTCTTTCTCTTTGGGCTTGTTCTGCAGGAGTGAGAACCCAATTACCCAAGTCATCATACCACCGCAGCCATTGCCGCTCGATACCTTGATAGACACCAGTCCAAAGTCCTAAACCTAGCTGAATGTGATTTATCCAGACACGCCCTTGATGGATTTCTAACTCAGTGTAGTTACTACCTTGTAACTGGAACACTTTTAGCTGGTCAGTATAGCGGTCAAAGATGATGTAATATGGGATTCTTAAAACTTGTTCATAGACTTCCCACTTAGTCGGAGGTTGGCTAACATCTCGTAAAGTTTGTCCCAAATCTTCTTTTTCTGTTCCTGGTGAAAGTAGTTCTACCACCACAAAGGGATTAACGCCTTCTTGCCAAATTACATAACTCAGTCGCAGTTCTTGTTGCTCATACAACCTTGATACACCGACAGCAGCAAACCAGTCAGGGCGTTTGTACCACAGGGGATGATGAACATCATAGTAAAGGTTCAAATCTGTGGCAATAAATACCTGATTTTCCGGGAAGTTGGGAGGAAAAAACGTTTCCCGTAGTAGCTGCGGTTGTAAAAGGTGAAATTCGTCAGGCAAACCGGACTCCTCTGGATCTTCACTGGGAAGATCATACATTGTCGGCAGGAATTCTTTAGGAGAACGCGGTGGATCGGTTTGATACATAACGGCTAGTGGGAGATTGGAGGTAGTCAACCTAATTCTATAATGTGGCAGAATTGCTCAGAGGCAGGGAAATGAGGGAGATAAGGGAGATGAGGGAGATGAGGGAGATAACCAATTCCCCATGCCCCATGCCCCATGCCCAATTCCCTAATTCTTAATCCCCGTCGTGGCAATTCCGCTAATAAATTGCCGCTGACCGATGAAAAATAACACCATCACTGGTACAGTGGTAATTGTTACCGCTGCCATCATCAATGGCCAATTATTGGTATATTGCTCTTGAAACTCTGCCAAGGCTAGCTGTACAGTTCTTAATTCTGGACGGGTGGTAAATACTAAGGGTTTAAATAAATCGTTCCATTCGCCGATAAAGGTAAATAAAAACAGTGTCACTAAAGCGGGACGTGCTAAAGGTAACATTACTCGCCACAAAATTTGTAATCTGTTCGCCCCGTCGATGGCTGCTGCTTCTTCCAACTCTACGGGAATTGTCTGGAAATATTGACGTAACAAGAAAATACCAAAGCCATTTACCGCCGTTGGTAAAATTAGTGCCCAATAGGTATTAATCATGTGTCCCGACTTCAACACCAAAAAGATGGGAATCACCAACAAGGGAAAGGGAATTACCAAAGTTGCTAAGACAACCAATAGCAGTGCTTGTCTACCCCGAAATTTTAACCTTGCCAGGGCGTAACCAGCCAATGCCGAAGTCACAATCTGAAACCCCGTCACTGCGATCGCTACCAAGGTAGAATTAGCAAACGCTAACAAAAATTTACCTCGCTGCCACGCATCGCGGTAATTAGCTAAAGTCCAGTTATTTTTGGGTAAAGCTTCTACAGTAGCCACCCCAGGCGCAAAAGAGGTGAGGAAGACTACAAACAAGGGCAGTAAAACAATCACAGCCCCCAATAGTAGTACTCCTAAGCTCAGAAAATTGGCTCTTTTCATATTCCCATTTGGTTTGGACATGAATTTTGCTTCTTCGCATTTGTTTTTCTTCTACTAGAGCATCGCCCCCAGCAACCGCTAATCTATAACATAGTGACTTGTTAAGTTAAATTAAATCACAGTGATCATTACCCTAAATTCATGGGGTAAATTAAATTTTGGTATCAAATGATTCAAGTTTACAGGGGTGAAGATAGAATGCAGCAGCTTGCAGCTCAACCGAAAATTGATTTCCACAGTGACATCTACAAAGACGCCTACAGCCGTATCAATGCGATTGTAATTGAAGGGGAAGAAGAAGCCCATGACAATTACATCCAACTAGTTCAACTGCTGCCCTCAAATAAAGACGATCTGATTCGCTTATCGAAGATGGAAAGTCGCCACAAGAAAGGATTTGAAGCTTGTGGACGGAATCTTCAGGTAAAACCAGATCTGCAATTTGCCAAGAAGTTTTTCTCTGGATTACATCAAAACTTCCAAACAGCAGCGACAGCAGGTAAAGTTGTCACCTGTTTAGTGATTCAGTCTTTGATTATTGAATGCTTTGCCATAGCAGCATACAACATTTACATTCCCGTGGCTGATGACTTCGCACGTAAAATTACGGAGGGTGTGGTCAAAGAGGAATATAGTCATCTGAACTTTGGAGAAGTCTGGTTAAAAGCAAATTTTGCCGAATCTAAAATTGAACTAGAAGAAGCAAATCGCCAAAACCTGCCCATTGTTTGGAAAATGCTCAACGAAGTGGCAGCCGACGCCAAGACTTTGGGAATGGAAAAAGATGCTTTGGTAGAAGATTTCATGATTCAGTATGGAGAAGCATTAAGTAACATTGGCTTCACTACTCGTGACATCATGCGCCTATCAGCCTACGGACTCATTGCCGCTTAACAAAAATTAGGAGTGAGGAATAATGAGCTAGGAATTATGAGTTATACTCCTAAATCCTAAATCCTAACTCCTAACTCCTAAATACCCTAATTGCCCACTTAATTCCACGCTTTCGACGCAGCACGCGCCTAATACATCAATACATGTTTGGTCTAATTGGACATCTGACTAGTTTAGAACACGCTCAAGCAGTAGCTCAAGAATTGGGCTATCCAGAATATGCTGATCAAGGGCTAGATTTTTGGTGCAGCGCCCCACCCCAAATCGTTGATAATATTACTGTCACCAGTGTGACTGGGCAGAAAATAGAAGGGCGATATGTAGAATCTTGCTTTTTGCCGGAAATGCTAGCACATCGCCGGATTAAGGCAGCAACTCGGAAAATTCTCAATGCTATGGCTCATGCTCAAAAGCATGGCATTAATATCACAGCTTTAGGCGGGTTTTCTTCCATTATTTTTGAAAATTTTAACTTGGAGCAATTTAGCCAAGTCCGCAACATTAAACTAGAGTTTGAACGCTTCACTACTGGCAATACTCACACTGCCTACATTATTTCTCGACAGGTAGAACAAGCATCGAAACAACTAGGAATTGATCTATCGCTGGCAACGGTAGCTATCTGTGGCGCGACTGGCGATATTGGTAGTGCAGTTACACGCTGGTTAGATGCGAAAACAGATGTCAAAGAACTGCTGCTGATAGCCCGTAACCAAGAACGCCTCCAAGATTTACAAGCGGAACTGGGGCGGGGTAAAATTATGGCTTTAGAAGAGGCACTACCCCTAGCTGATATTGTAGTTTGGGTTGCCAGTATGCCCAAAGGACTGGAAATTGACCCCACAGTTTTCAAACAACCCAGTCTGCTGATTGATGGTGGCTATCCTAAAAATTTAGGGACGAAAATTCAGCATCCCGGCGTATATGTGTTAAATGGTGGAATAGTCGAGCATTCACTGGATATTGACTGGAAAATCATGAAAATCGTCAATATGGACGTACCAGGACGCCAGTTGTTTGCTTGTTTTGCCGAATCAATGCTGCTGGAATTTGAGAAGTTATATACGAACTTTTCTTGGGGGCGCAATCAGATTACCGTAGACAAAATGGAGCAGATTGGTCTGGTGTCAGTCAAGCATGGATTTAGACCACTGCTAGTTTAGTTACTGGGAATTGGGGTATGGGGCATCCCTTCGGCTGCGCCATGCCCAATTCCCAATTCCCAATTCCCAATTCCCAATTCCCAATCCCTAATCTCTAACTATGGCAACTACCGAGCGTAAACCGCTACTCTTGGATTTTGAAAAGCCGCTAGCAGAACTTGCAGCCCGTATTGATCAGATTCGTTCCCTGGCAGATGAAAATGGTGTTGATGTTTCTAGTGAAATTCGCAAATTAGAAGCACGTGCTATGCAACTGCGCGAGGAAATTTTTAGCACTCTATCGCCTTCCCAGCGATTACAAGTTGCTCGTCATCCCCGTCGCCCTAGTACACTCGATTACATTCAGGCTATTAGTGATGAATGGATGGAGTTGCATGGCGATCGCTGTGGTGGTGATGATCCGGCTTTGGTTGGCGGTGTGGCTCGTTTGGGCGGACAACCAGTAGTCATCCTAGGACATCAAAAAGGTCGGGATACTAAGGATAATGTTGCCCGCAATTTTGGTATGGCTTCCCCTGGTGGCTACCGCAAAGCACTGCGGTTGATGGAACATGCCAACAAGTTTAACATGCCAATTATCACTTTTATTGATACTCCTGGAGCTTGGGCGGGAATAGAAGCCGAACATCAAGGTCAAGGAGAAGCGATCGCCTATAATTTGCGGGAAATGTTCTGCTTCGATGTGCCCATTCTTTGCACAGTCATCGGTGAAGGTGGTTCTGGTGGCGCCTTGGGTATTGGTGTTGGCGATCGCCTCATGATGTTTGAACACGCCGTTTATACCGTTGCTACCCCCGAAGCCTGTGCTGCCATTTTGTGGAAAGATGCCAGTAAGTCTCCCCAAGCCGCCGTGGCTCTGAAAATTATTTCTCATGACCTGAAAAACTTGGGCATTATTGACCAAATATTACCTGAACCCATCGGCGGCGCTCATTCTGACCCCTTGCAAGCCGCTACAACCCTCAAACAAGCCCTGTTGGAAAATTTGGATATACTCAATCGCTTAACTGCTACAGAAAGACGCCAACTGCGCTACGAAAAATTCCGCAAAATAGGTATTTTTACGGAAGTAGCTCACTAAAAGCAGTCGAGATGATTAATTTGCATAGCAGCAGTGCTATAATTTTTTAGGTTGCTTAAAGATTTTTAACAATCTATTACAGTTTAGTACAGCGCAACGGAAATCAAGGATAATTCAGAACCGTAAAAAAGCTTACAATATAAGCTTATTAAATTTTGGATTGAGAATTCCGCATAGGTGTACTAGGCGACTGCATTTTGGGCAAATCAACTCAATTTGATGAGTAGTTTGTGTAGTATTCAGTAATCAACCTTGAGTGGCCAACCTGATTTCCCTGGCGGCTATTTGTTGTGGACGCAGGGGAAATGCTTAACTGACGATATACCCATTATTGGCACTGTAGTAAAACAAGTGTCAAAAAAGTCATCGGTTTGTTCAGATTTGTATAATCTATTGAAACCGAGAGAGGAGATGAATGGGGTAGAGATAGGCTGGCAGAAACGCCAATAAATCAGGAGAAAGCATGAGTTTTGAGCAGAAACAACGCGCCCTCATTACTGAGGCCAGTAGTGGAATTGGGAAAGCAACTGCTTTGGCGTTTGCAAAGGCAGGAATAAATGTAGCCCTAGTCAGCCGTTCAATTGATAAGTTGGAGGCAGTTGCAACCGCAGCCAGGCAGACAGGGGTGGAAGCAAAAGCTTATGCTATCGATTTAGCTTGTGTCTGGGAAGTCAAAGAAAAGATACAAGCGATCGCCCATGACTTTGGCAACATAGACATTCTGGTAAAGAATGCTGGGATAGCTTACACAGGCACTTTGAGTGAAACCCCTTTAGAAGAACGTGCCCACGGCATTCGCGTCACTGCTATTTGTCCCGGAGCGGTAAATACCGAACTTTGGGACACAGAAACAGTGCATGTGAACTTTGACCGGACAAAAATGTTAACGCCAGAAATTGTGGCGCAGTCAATTCTCCACACTGTTTTGTTAGCACAACAGGCAGTTGTCGATGAATTAATTTTAATGTCCAGTGCTGGCGCCCTCTAAGTGTCGAGTGCTGAGTGTCTCATGTACTCAACACTAGGGCGTGTCATCTAATTCCCACCATAACTAAGACTGACATCATGACTATCGCTGGTTCCAACGGTTCCAATTGCTTTCAATCTCCGCTAATTCCTGACTTGGCAGATGCTATCAATCCCAGACCCGATCGCAACACCCACAATGGACGAGAACCGGATTTGCACGAGCCAAAAGAAGAACACATAGAGCAAATGACGGAAGCTGTGCGGCAAATAATATTGGGTGTCGGAGAAGATCCCGAACGTGAAGGACTCCTAAAAACGCCCAAGCGTGTAGCAGAGTCCATGCGCTTTCTTACCAGTGGTTACAACCAATCCCTAGAAGAACTCGTTAATGGTGCCATTTTTGATGAAGGGCATAACGAGATGGTGTTAGTGCGGGATATTAATTTCTTTAGCCTATGCGAACATCATATGTTGCCCTTTATGGGTAGAGCGCATGTAGCTTATATCCCTAACCAAAAAGTTGTGGGATTAAGTAAGCTGGCTCGGATTGTCGAGATGTATTCTCGCCGCTTGCAAGTACAAGAAAGACTAACCCGTCAAATTGCCGAAGCAATTCAGACAATTTTGGAACCCCAGGGTGTAGCCGTAGTCATGGAAGCTACTCATATGTGCATGGTGATGCGGGGTGTCCAAAAACCCGGTTCTTGGACTGTCACCAGCGCTATGGTTGGTGTGTTTCAAGACGAGCATAAAACCCGCGAAGAATTCTTTAACTTGATTCGCCACCAAGCAGCCTTCTTTTAAGGACTGAATGCTAATTCAAGCATCAAGGGTAACATTCTTGTACCCACCTTAACCAAAGCGAGCAAATAATTTTGCTACCTTGTCTAAATCCTTATCTCCAGGTGCCCGTTCTACACCACTAGATAAATCTATACCACTGGGTTGAACCTGACTCAGGGCTTCCATGATATTATCCGGTGTTAGCCCTCCAGCTAAAAACCAAGGGCAACTGGGGCTAAATTTTTGCAGTATACTCCAATCTATGGTGAGACCTGTACCACCTAGCTGTTGGGGATGATATGCATCAAGTAGCAAAGTATCTACGCATTTAATATAATGATCTGTCACATCAAGATGCTCAAGGCTGCAAATTCTCAAAGCTTTAATAATTTCTATTTGTGGCAGAGATTGACGCAGTTGGTAGCAAAATTCTGGAGATTCGTCTCCGTGTAACTGAACACCAGTCAAACCAGAATCCATCACTGTTTGACTAATTTCTAAGATGCTGGTGTTAGCAAACACACCAATTTTGTCAATTTTTTCGGGTAATTGTGCCACCGCTACCCGAATTTGTGCTTTATTGACGTAGCGGGGTGATGTGGGTACACAAATAAATCCTAAAGCCGTTGCACCCAAAGAGGCGATCGCTACTGACTGTTGTGGTTGAGTAATTCCGCAAATTTTAATCCGCATGGGTAACTGGAATAAAGTGGTGAGTGGAAAAATTGATTTTTCATCCGTTATGGTACAACGCAGTTTATGGCGACTACTACAGATAATTTAGATAATCAGGAAAAATAAGTCTGTATTTTGCTAATAATTTTCAATTTTTTCCTAATAGATTCTATAATTTTGTAGGTTTACATTTATTGTCCTATTCAGGAGACAAAAGCTTGATTTCATCGATCTTACTAGCAGCTAGTGCATCTGTTCCCGCCACACCTGTGTGGAGTCCAATAGTGGGGATTATCATTAGCGTCAGCAGCATCATCACTGTTTTGCTAACTTTCAAGATTCAATATCCCTTGGTTGAATCTAAGTTCCCTATTCTCCCTATAAGTGTCCCTGCATTTGTCGGTGCAATGGCTTTTGGCCATATTATCGGTATTGGTATTGTTTTAGGACTAACTAATATCGGTCGTCTGTAAATTCAAGACGAGAGAGACTGGCAATTTCATGTCTGTGTGACAAGAGATTCGGGTTCTTTTTACTGTAAAGGAACTCAATAGTTATTTGGGTGCGTCAGTTATAGATATTTAGACTGCTGCAGTTGTACTATTTTCTGACGCACCCTAAAAATTGGGTATTTTCTTAATTATCATTCTCTAAACTAACTCAATAACGATAGCGCAGTCAGCTTTTGTATCATCACCCTGTTTGAGCAGGTAATTATTAACCTTCACTTTGAGAGAATATTTTTTGCACTTTTAGGTGGAGTATTTACATAGCTAATAACTAATAAGTAAATCAGTTTGTTTATGCAGGAAAAAACTATGATGTCATCAATTTTATTAGTGATTTAAGTTACTATTCCCCACCTAATCCTCAACTTATTGAAATGTTGACTTATCAACTAGAAAAAGTCTGGATTGTAGTTACGGTCGGTAAAGAATATTAAACAGTTAAGTCCCCCTAACAAAATCAGTATTTTCACTGAAACAAATCAGGGATTTTAATGTGTGAATTTTACATATTTTTTGCTAAATTACTGATTACGTTTACGGATATATCCCAAATAGAATGTATAAAAGTAATATTTATAGTCTAGTAAGGGTGATCAGAATGTCTTACTTAAACAAAAAACTTCTGAGTATCAGCTGCTTGTGCTTACTGTTGTTTCCCAGTAGCTTACCAGCGCAGGCGCAACCAGGACAACAAGGAATACCGGCTTCCCTAGGTTCAAAAGTCTACCAGCGGGCTAAAGAAGAATTACCGGAAGATTTATATGGGTTGTATCGTATAATTGATCGGATTGCACGGGCTAATCAATATGATAATCGTTCGTGGCTAATGGGAGTTGTGCAGCAATATAACGTGAATGCATTTGGCGATGAAAGCAATTTGATTCCCATTTACCACGGCTTATTTGAGCAATTAACTAGTGATTCTTCGGCTTTGGCTTGTGTAATTGCTCACGAAATGGGTCATCATATTAAAAATCACAATGCTATTAATGAAACGAAAAAGGCAGAATTGATTGCCCAATTGAAAGCAGAAGCAGATAAAGAAGTTTTGGGAGAGCAAAAAACTGCTGCTACCCAGGCTGTTGTATTTGCGGTGGGAGATTTGATGGCGAATCGTGTCCAGCCAGGAATTGCAGGGGATATGGTAGGATCTGCGATTGAGAAACAAAATCGCGATCGCCTAGCAGCATCCCAAAAACGCATCAACGAGATTGTAGCGAAAAAAACCCAAGAGTTAGAGCAACATCTTGCAGAGGAAGTCGAAGCACAAGAAATTGCAGCAGATGAAATAGCTTACGTAGCCTCTGTCAAAGCAGGTTTTGAAGCAGAAGGATGTCTCAGAGTTCTACAGTTGCTGGCGCAAACTCCTGGATTTGAATATGATACAAACCATCCATCTATACCCAAGCGGATAGAAGCGCTGAATGCGATGATGAGCAAATATCCACCGCAGTCCTTAGCTGAGGATGGTGAAAGCCAAATATCTGCAACTGCGCCTTTAAACTATGAAATTTCTCAGGATCGGACAAGGTTAGAGATTAAATCTCGTCATGGTGCTTCTCTGGCTAATGATATAGAAAATCGGTTTGGCAAGTAAGGAGACTGGGGATTAATCCTTTGATTTTGGTGACTTTTGGTGATGTTGGGCTAAAACGGAAAGTATGAAAATTATCAAACCCACCATCAATTGGTTAGAAACCCATGCGTGTGCCCCTGCATACAGCGGTTGGGTTTTAGCAGGAATAGGGATTAGTTTTTTTGGCGCAGGAATTAATACAATGGCTGGCTGGCTGTACGCCATCAGTGGAGTGAGTTTTGCACTGTTGACCGTAGCTGCCATCTTACCACCGCGATCGCTCATCAATCTATCTGTCAAACGCCAACATATTCAGCCAGTGACGGCGGGCGATGAATTGACGGTAGAATTAGAAATAGGCAATCAGACACAGCAGTCTGTTAGCTGGCTGCAAATCTCGGATTTACTACCTTTCGTTTTGGGGAAACAAGTACACAAAGCCATAGAAACAATTCCCCCCCAAGGGAGTTACCGTTGGGTATACCATCATC
>CAVYXS010000214.1:0-13897 GCA_963772205.1 uncultured cyanobacterium | reverse complement strand
GTAGCAACTGGCGTCACGCAGAGAGTTAGAGAGTGAAAGATTTCTGGACTGACGCCTGTGTCACAATCAATTGATTAATTTGGCTTCCAATCTTCTAAGGGGATGTATTTGTTTTCTACCAAATCTAGAACTTGGATAGTACGACTGGGACTCAAGACGCGAAACCAATAAATAGTATCAATATGGTCTACATGATTTTCAAATACGCGAATTGTGTAGTAAGGTGCCTCTGGAGTGGGAGAATTATCAAGCGCCGCTGCAACACGTATAGTTCCCTTAGAGAGTCGTTGAATTTCTTTAGCTTTGCGTTGGACTATTGGTAGTTTCCAAACTAAGTCAAACGCTTGTTTTTCATCAATCTGTGTGGTGTTTTGGGAGATTTTAACAGGCGTAGGTTCGTAATATCTAGCTAATAGTATTTTATCATAATTGAGAGTTTCAGCAATGGCTGATTGTCCTACTAGCGCTATTATCAGTGAAGCGATTAGAGGGCAATATGTCAATCTTTTCCTGAAGCTATCCGTAAGCATTTGTGTCTACTTTTGGGAAGAGTCTAACATTATATTTTATATCATTATTTTATCAAGGTTTGTAATTTTAGGACTGCTATAGCTTGTGAAAGTCAGTAAATCATGTTATTAAATAGGTACTGAAAAGCTATTTAGTACCTATTTATAGCGCAACACATTCAGATGAGGTACAACCTTATATCTCAACGTGTAGGGGCACTGCCGTGCCCTTACGGGTGTATTGGACTGCAGCAGTTGTATTATTTGCTGAGGCACCCGATAAAGCAGGGTATTTTCTCAACTGAAAGTCCCTTAAGCAGCCACTTTTTCCTCAAGAGGTTTAAAAGTTTTCTTGGTGGCACCGCAGATGGGACAATGCCAATCATCGGGAATATCTTCAAAAGCTGTACCAGCTGCAATACCAGAATCGGGATCACCGGCAATAGGATCGTAAATCATGCTGCATTGTCTGCAAATCCATTTGCGAGTTTTAGGATCGTCACTAGCCACTCTGGTTACTGCTTGTCCGCCGTTTAAAACTTCTAAAGCTTCGGCGTAGCGATCTGCGTGATAATTTTCGATGAATTTCAGCAACCCAAACCGATGTGCTGCTTCCCGAAAAGTGTTAGCATGATCGGTTGATTCTTTGGCTTGTTTGAGGAATTCTTCGGCTGCGGGATTATCGCGATCGCGTTGAGCAGCAGCGGCAAATTCGGGATACATTGTGGTGTATTCGTAGGTTTCACCTTCAATTGCTAAAGATAAGCAACGAGACACAATTTCCCGCTTTTGTTCGTCAGTTAAAGCCTCTGGATTTTCAACTACTAGTTCTGGATGTAGCAAAACAAAATGTGCAAAAGCATGTTCTGTTTCTTGGTCTGCTGTTTCTTTAAACAGTTTTGCTAAGTCCTTAAATCCAAGTTTACGGGCTACCTCAGAAAAAAACAAATACTTGCGATTTGCCATCGATTCACCGCCAAAGGCAGCTTCTAAGTTGTGGAGTGTAGTAAAATTGGCAAGATCCATAATTATTGAATGCCTGTAGTGTGCTATTTCGTCGAGAAAACAAACGCTAAAATCGGGTAAAGAAACTGATTGAGATACTTTTAAGAAACGTTTTATACAACAGTTCTAAATTCAGATTTATTTACCCGTTTCCTTAGCTGTTCTAGCACAATTATAAAACTGAAAAGTAGTGCAGCCAACAAATTGGCATTTCACAGGAGTAGGGTGCTATAGCAATGTTTCTGGGAGAATTATTTTTGCTCTAGAGTTTGAATTGTCAGCATTTGAGGTGGAGTAGCATCAGAGGGGTAGAGAAAATCCACTTCTACCAGTCGCTGCTGACCTGGAGATAATTTTAATTGAGCCAGAGGTTCTCCCATCTGTCCCCGCTGTTGAACTAAATGCCAGTATTGGGTTTTGGGTAAGCCACGATCATCATTGTAGCGAATACGAACTGTGCCTCGGAAAAATACCGATGGTTCAGGTGGTGAAAAAAAGCGCAGCCCTGGTTTACTTAATTCATCTTCTTTGATAGGGGTTTGGAAAAGCACATTGATAGTTTGCGGCTTACCCGTATTGTTGATTAATGGTAGAGATATCTTGTATTCAATGCCATAGTTGCCGTGAGCTTCGTAAGCAGTACCAGGATAACGCGCTACTAGTTTGGCACTTTGATTTTGTCCAGTACCCATTTTACCAGCTAAAAGGGTACTTAAACCGTAGGAAAAAGCTTGTCCTGATTCAGGAATTGTGAGATATGAACTATTTTCGTTGGTAACTTGTGTTTGCCAACGAGAGCCAATAGCTACCCCCGCTACCCGTCCGTACATTTCTCCTGTCTCTGTTAGGTGATCTGGTGGGCTGGGAGCTGCTTCACGAGGTCCGGCTAAATTACCATTTTCTAATAAATTCTCCCATTCTTCTAAAGTGGGCGCTCGTTCACTACCATCTGGATTAAGTTTGGCAAACATAGCCAGGTTCGCCAGATAAACTGGACTATCACTAGACAAACGCAATAAAGTAGAACGTCCATTCAATGGTGGTGTTAAAGTCCGTACTGGAATTGGATGATTCATCAACATCCGGCTTTGTTTTGGGGGAATGATCAACTGGGCTGGCCATCCTGACTGTCGTCTTCCTCGTAGCACATCATTCATCACGCGATCGCCAGATCCTGCATAAATGTTTCCCGCATTATTTGACTGCATGGGGGGAAGTTTGATAAAAGGTGCATCAGGTTGACTCAGATAACTAGCCCCTTGCAATATTTTGATAGTTGCAGTCCGCTCGCTGGGATTGTAAACAATCACCCCTAAATAAAGAGTCCGCAAATCATTTGGAGTCTCAATTGCTCTAGCAATGTGGTGAGAAAATAAATCAAACCGTCCCTGAAATGGAAAGTTTAGATGTGCGCTAGGCACTTTTTTGCCTTGAGGGGGAAATGTAGACAGCAGAATACCTTCACTCTGGACTACTTCTGGGTTATTACTATTAAATACTGGTACTGTATCAAGATGACCTGTTAAAGGTCTTGTTTGTTGGGGAATAAAGATTTCCTGGGGTGCAGGTGCAACAGCCGGAGCTGCTTGAGCCAAAAATAAATAGGAAATAAAATTAAGCATTTAAGTAGAACGGTGTGAATAATTCAAGGTTTGTAGTGGGGACTTTAGTCCTCTCTTAAGGGCTAAAGCCGCTGACTACAAGCCAATTCAATTAAATCTTACATTACTTAATGTAGTTTGGTTTTTTCTCACCGACTTACTTTATTTTCCTCAGACTCATCCAACAAAGAAGATATCAACAGTTCTTCAAAAGCTTTGGAAAGACCGGTTTGAAACCGCTGACGATGTTTGAGCTTGAAAAAGGGTCGAATAATTTCCGCACTCACAGTAGGTTCTTCTCTGTTATCGATCACTCGCATCGCCCGCAAAGTCCCAAGTAGGAGTTCTTTTTTCACCATCAACTCAGAAATACCAGTTGCGCCAACACCGCTTTCTACGGCGGCTTTACTCATTTCGCCACTGTTGAAAACTAAAATTACATTGAGTTCACACAGATTAATTCCCCAATTTTGCAAGGCTTCTTCAAATCTTTGCTGGGTTCCAGAACCGTGTTCTCGCATCACCCAAGGAGTTTTCGTCAGTTCTGTTAGGTATATTTCACCACGCTCAAACCAAGGGTGAGTTTTACCAACGACAATTTGTAAGCGATCGCTCCCCACAATTTCATACTCAATAGTATTTTGTAGCGCAGGTTTGACATCTCCCTCAACTAAACCTAAATCAAAGTGTCCCATCGCTGTTCCCACACAAATCGTTTCGGCGTTGGCGAGAGTACAGTTAATTTGGATACCGGGATATCTGCTTTTAAATTCACTAATCTTACTTGGCAACCAATAGTTACCAATTGTCAAGCTCGATCCTAATTTCAATTCACCCCGCTGCAGATTATTTAATTCACGCAATCCGCGTTCTGTCAAGCTTACTTGGTCCAGAATTTTTTGTGCTTCCACTTGTAGTAACTTACCAGCCTCTGCAATCTCAATATGGCGGCCAATGCGATGGAACAGCTTGACACCGTATTCTTGCTCTAAACTCTGGATCGCTGCACTCACCGCTGGTTGAGTAATATATAACTCTTCCGCTGCGCGAGTAAAATGCAGATGTTCCGCCACAGCTAAAAAGATTCGTAGCTGATCCAGCGTCATCCCTGCCATTTGAGATATCCCTAAAATTTACTGTTAATTGTTTAATCACTTTTATTTATTATACTGACAAATAATAATGTTTGATTCTATCGGTTGATTTCCCTACAGTATAAAGCAAAGCCTTTTGTACCAGTCCCAAGTAACAAAGGCAAAGTTTGCAAGTTCTAGTCGAGCGAAGAGGCGATATGTAAATTAGGCGATCGCTCGACAGTGATAGGAGATTGTGTATGACCGCAGAAATTGATTTAAATCAGAGTGTTCACGGCTTAAAGCGAGAGTGTCTTTCCTACGGGGAAATCATTGCTCAATCAATTGCCGTGATTGCACCCACTACCACACCAGCCGCTAATTTAGGTTTGATATATGCCTCTTCCGGTAATGGCACATGGTTGAGTTTCCTAATTGGCTTAGTAGGACTAGTGTTTGTCAGCATTAATATCAACCAATTTGCTAGTCGATCAGCTTCTCCTGGTTCATTGTATACATACATCGCCAAAGGTCTCGGACCGACCGCAGGTGTGATATGTGCTTGGGGTCTGATTCTGGCTTATTTGTTTACTGGAATGGCGGTGTTGTGTGGGTTTGCCAATTTTGGTCAAATCATGCTGGCAAATATTGGTATTCATACCCATGTCATGACCCTATTAGCACTGGGTACTGTGGTTGCTTGGTATGCAGCATACAAAGATATTCAGCTTTCAGCCAAGGCGATGCTGTGGCTAGAGGGTGTTTCTGTCGGCTTAATTGCAATCTTGGGGATCATTATCTGGGCACACAAGGGTTTTACAATTGATTTATCCCAACTAACTCTGCATGGCGCAACTCCTGGGGGAGTGGCGATGGGAATTGTCTTAGTTGTGTTTGGCTTTTCTGGCTTTGAAAGTGCAACATCCTTGGGGGATGAAGCCAAAAAACCCCTGAAAAATATTCCTAAAGCGGTGATGCAAAGCACTCTGCAAGCGGGTATTTTCTTCATCATTATGGCTTACATCGAAGTGCTGGGTTTTAGCGGTAGTGGAGTGAATCTAGGTAAAAGTGAAGAACCCCTCACGTTTTTAGCGAATCAAGCAGGTGTAGGCTTTATCGGAACGCTAATTAGTTTAGGCGCCCTGTTGTCCTTCTTCGCTTGTATCCTCGCTTGTATTAATCCCGCTGCTAGGGTGTTCTTCATGATGGCGCGTCACGGTTTACTACACGCTTCTTTGGGTTCAGCACATGAATTGAACTTGACACCCCATACAGCAGTAGATCTTCATCGCTGATTACCTTTTTAATCCCAGCCACAATGACTCTGTTTGGACTCAAGGCTTTTGACAGCATGGGCTATCTGGGAACAATTTCCACCTACGGATTTTTGCTGGTGTACATCTTGGTTTCCATCGCTGCGCCAATTTACCTTTATCGCCTGAAAAAACTGCGAGTTCTAGATGTGGTTTTCTCGATTTTGGGTGTGGGTTTCATGATGATTCCCGTTTTAGGAACTGTGGGAATTCCCGGTAGTAGTCTGTTCCCAATTCCACAAGCACCTTACAACATCTTTCCCTACTTGTTCATTATGTACCTAGCTGCAGGTTGTGGATGGTTTGTGATTCAAAAACGACGCTATCCCAAAATGGTGAAAAAAATGCAGCGGGCTATTGAAGCTATTCACGTCAGTTACAGCGACGTAGATCGTTTTTAGTAGTTCTTTGTAAGTTGTCCCTCAATCCCCAATTCCCCAATTCAATGCTTAACAATAAGGACTTCTACAAATGAGCGGATTAGTAACTGCAATTACCACAGGGATAACGGCTTTTAGTGCCACCAACATCGACGATATTGTCATTTTGACTTTGTTTTTCTCACAAGTAAATGAAAGCTTACGCCGTCGTCACATTGTTGTTGGTCAATATCTCGGTTTCGCTGCTTTAGTTATCGCTAGCCTTCCAGGTTTCTTTGGTGGCTTATTCGTCCCTCAATCCTGGATTAGATTACTAGGATTTATGCCCATCATTATCGGATTCACCAGTTTGCTCAAACGTGAAGACGATTCTGCCGAGGAAGTCGCAGCAGAAACAGAGCCATCTTATCCCTCTGCAATTGCCAGTTTATTTTCCCCCCAAACATGCAATATAGCAGCCGTTGCTTTTGCCAATGGTAGTGACAATATTAGCGTCTACGTGCCTTTATTTTCTAACTGTGATTTAGAAAATCTTTTAGTGATTTTGGGCGTTTTCTTTAGCATGGTTGGTGTGTGGTGCTACACCGCTGATAAATTAACCAGCCTACCAGCGATCGCTAAATTTTTAACTGATTACGGCAAGAGTTTTGTTCCTTGTGTCTTGATTGGTTTAGGTGTGTTTATTGTCACAGAAAATTCAACTTTGACGCTCATAGCTGTACTGGTTAGTTATCTCTTTTCCGTGATTTTAGGTTTGAATAATCAACCAGCAGCTAAAGAAGAAAAAAGTTTAATTGTTTGACCAGAGGTGCATAATGATTTTGTTTACCAGAACTTTTTTTTCCAGTCAAAAACGAGTATTTCCCAAAAGGAGGAATTTCATGAACCTGTTTAAATCTGTTTTAGTTATTTTGATGATTGTCGCCAACTTAGCTTTTGCTCAACCTTCCTTCGCTGATAGACCAAAATTCACCAACAACCCTGACTATATAGAAGTCACCAAAACAATTAACGAACTCTCCCAAACCCAAGTTGATGGTATCATACCCCCAGAAGCTCAGAAGAAAATCGATGAGTTATCTTTTCAAAAATATGCTTTAGAAACTGGAATCAACTGGGGTCAATGTCGCAATGAAACAGGTAAGACTCTAGCCATCTATGGTAAAAAACCCAATGACGAAGATAATTACAACTCTCAATATGACAATGGACTCTACTTTTTAGCAGATACTAAATCCACTAAAGCTAAATGGGATTGTGACGGTTTCTATCTGCCGACAGATGCGAAACTTACTACTTTAAGCAGTGATGGACAAACTCAAGAATTAACAGGGCCAATTGCAGTCAAGATACCTGATGGTAGTCAGTTGATAATTAAGACCAATCCAGAGACAGCGGCAATTGAAATCAACATTTCTAATGCTAAAGTTGTCCAAGGCACAGACGTTAATTGGTTCATCCCCAATGTATCCCAGGCGCTTATAGATACACGCGTTCCTAATGCGCCTAGCAAGAAGTCTTGAAATTGACAGTGCCTAGTTGCTAGTTAACAGTAACACAGCCAAAATCAGAGAAACCGCAGGATCAGCATTTGTAAATAAACTCTCTGATTTTGGCTGATTTATTTAATACATTTTACATGATGCTTATTTGCTGGATGGTTTGTTGAACGTAGAAACACAGATAGAATGAGTATTTTTTTATCGGCTTTTACCATAAATCTCATAATGTCAAGCCCTTGAGAATTTTTAATTACCTCAAAGCCAGAAACAGGCTTGTTTTATTTAGATATCTGCATTAAAATAGATTTTGAAGAAAAATGTACAAGCTAACCAAATATATTTTCGGAGTGCGATTGTCGCACGAAATGCAAATTCTCTGGAAAGAGATTTGCTATTATCTTGGCATTTTTTCCAGAGTTGCCTTTTTGGGGATAAGGGTATTATTAATGCAGTTAAAATTTCAACCCACAACACAAACAGAAGAGAAAAAAAAGTTAGCCCGATTGAATCCGTCGCGAGTACGGGATCATTTGGCGAATGAACGCACCTACCTCGCCTGGATGCGAACAGGAATCGCTCTTTTGGGTTTTGGTGTCGTCATCGTCCGTTTGCGTGCTTTTCAAGTACCCTTATTACCCCATCCCGGTAATGGCTGGAAGTTAGGTTTAGTCTTTTCGTTAGTCGGTTTGGTGACGGTGTGGTTGTCAACAACCCACTATTTCGCTGTCCGTCGTGATATTGAAGAAGATACTTATGAACCCTCAGATCGCTGGGTAATTCTCTTTAGTCTGGCGATCATGATTCTTGGTGCTGGGGTTGTCTATTTTGTGTTCACAACCCCTTTAAGCCCATTGAGTCCCTTGATACCTGAGTGATAGAGTTGACACTCTCCAAAATGAATTATTCAAATTGACGGTTAGTAGGGTGCGTCAGCAGGAATAATTTCTTGGTGTAGTTAGGTTTTCTCGCACCCTAGCACCCTACATTTTGGATATTTTTTTATCTGGAAGTCTCTTAACAGGATTTAAGTAAGTGGGCATAAATAATTAAAGGTTTGTAATAAGGACTAAAGTCCTTACTACGAGACAATTTAATTTTACTTTACATTGCGTAATATAGTTTCCTTTTTTTATGCCTACCTACTTACTAGTCCTATATCTCACTGGCGATTAGGTTTTATTGTCTTGACACTGATCATTTGTCATTGGTAAGGGTTTGGGAAATATTTACTGTTTGTAATATAAACCTTGTTTAACTTGAGAACTGTAGTTTTTTTAGCAAAGTGTTGCAATCGCTACCCTGCGGGAACTCCTGAGGAGTATCTTCGTCTCGATGACACAACAAAATAATTCAAAACTTCAGGTTTTAACATGGACAAGATTTAATTGGGTTTATTCCCATCGACTTACTTACCGGAAATTAAAAATAATAGTGTAAATTTATCACATACATTATCAATTTTATCGATTTTTTACTGATAAAATTTGTAACCAAGCATACAAAGCTACTGACAAATTGAAAACCAAAGGTATACAGATTTCTTTGTGCCTAGTTTGACAATAGGGATGAAGAATTAGGGAAGAGAGATTGTTACTACCGTGTTGTGTGATTTTTCACGGCTATTTACTTGATCAGGAAGCAAATTTTTGCTTTCTAGGGCTGTTCCCTAGAAAGGGGAACTTTGAAAAGCTACCTTTAACTTACTAAACTAAAATTAATAGGTCTTAATAGTTGTTTTAAAAGCTGGTGCAAGAAGATTTTAGGCTGATAGTTGATTTAGTGTCAGTTCTCGCCGTCGCAGCTTGTGGCGGACTACTGGCGGCGCTTTTACGACAACCCGTTTTGCTAGGGTATCTCATTGGTGGTATGATCGTCGGACCTGCGGGACTGGGACTGATTAAGGAAGTTATTCAAGTAGAAACCCTAGCTCAGTTCGGGGTCGCTTTTCTATTATTTGCGTTGGGTGTAGAATTTTCCTTTACGGAACTAAAGAAAGTTAAGGCGATCGCACTTGGTGGCGGAGGCTTACAAATTGCCTTAACTATTGCAGTCACGGTTGTGGTATGTGGGTTAACCGGTGCATGGGGAACTTTACCCGCTAAAGGCGTATTTTTGGGATCAATTCTGTCTTTATCTTCCACCGCCGTTGTCCTCAAGTGCTTGATGGAACGCAACGAAACAGAAACGCCCCACGGACAAGTTATGCTGGGGATTTTGGTAGTGCAGGACTTAGCCTTAGGGTTAATGTTAGCAGTATTACCCGCCCTTAACGAACCCCCAGAAGTGCTGGGCGTAGCAGTTTTAACAGCCCTGGTGCGAATTGCTTTATTTGCGGCTGGTGCTGTGGTGGCGGGGATTTGGCTAATACCGCCTTTGTTGCGACTCCTCGCCCGCACGGAAAGCCGCGAGCTATTTTTATTAGGGGTGGTGACACTGTGTTTAGGTATCGCCCTGCTGACAGAATATTTAGGGCTATCAATTGAAATGGGGGCGTTTGTCGCCGGTTTAATGATTTCGGAGGTGGAATACGCCGATCAAACCCTAACTTATGTAGAGCCGGTGCGAGATATTTTTGCCAGTTTGTTTTTTGCCGCCATTGGCATGTTAATTGATCCGGTGTTTTTGTGGAACAATTTGCAATTAATTTTGGAACTGGTAGCCATAGTATTTGTTGGTAAATTTTTGATTATCACTCCCCTGGTAAAGCTGTTTCGCTACCCATTGAAAACAGCCTTAATCACTGGCTTGGGACTAGCTCAAATTGGGGAATTTTCCTTTGTTCTCGCCAGTGAAGGCCAGTCCTTGGGGTTGGTATCCCGCCAGATATATTTACTGATATTGGGAACTACTGCAGTCACACTTGTCATTACTCCCTTTGTGCTGCGGTTAGTGCCATTTTTATTTAGCTTTGGCGAATCCATACCTTGGCTAAAACCGTATTTAGACGGAGAAGGTCAAGCAATAGATGTATCAGAAAATATATCGCTGCAAAACCATGTAGTCGTCTGTGGGTACGGGCGAGTAGGCAAAAATTTGGTGAAGTTGTTACAGCAGCACAATTTACCAGTGGTAGTCATTGACCAATCAGAAAGAAGAATAGAGCAATTGCGGGAAGCTGGGGTATCTTATGTCTATGGTAATTGCGTCAGTGTCCACGTTTTAGAAACCGCTGGGGTGAATAATGCCAAAGGAATGGCGATCGCACTTCCTGATCCTATGAGTACCCGTCTGAGCCTGAAACGCGCCTTGGAACTGTGTCCAGAATTAGATTTGGTCGTCCGCGCCCAACAAGATAAAGAAATTGAGGTGCTTTATCAACTCGGCGCTAGAGAGGTGGTACAACCAGAATTTGAAGCTAGTTTAGAAATGGCTACCTATTTATTAACTGGCTTAGGCTTGTCCACCGCAGAGGTGCAACGGGACATGCAGCAAATTCGCAATGATCATTACTTAGAATTGCGCCCAGAACGTTCTGCATCGGAAGTTTCCCGCGATTTAGAAGCAGCCACACTCGATTTAAATCGTCGTTGGTATCCCTTACCATCAGGTTCGCCGCTGATTGATATGACTTTAGAAGCAGCAGATATGCGCTACTTAACAGGAGCCAGCTTAATGGCGATTCGCCGCGCTAACGGCGAAGAAATCGATTATCCCAACAATCAAACCAAATTAGCAGCAGGAGATCGCCTATTAGTAGTGGGTGCTGATGAAGAACTCGCAGCTTTAGCCGAATTTGCTCTAGGTAACACCGTAGTTCCCGGAGAAAATAGTGCTTGTCAGTGGATGACAATCAGCGCTGATTCTCCAGTTTTGGGTAAAACTCTCACCGATTTGGATATCCCCGCCAAATATGATATAGAAGTCCAGGCAATGCGGCGAGATGGCAAATTTATCCGCTCACCTAATGTCAATACCGACTTACGCATCGGTAACCAATTACTATTATGCGGTAGCCTGTCCAGCCTAAATCAAATACAACCCTTGTTTATACACACCAGCGCTGTAACTCCGGTAGTGGGAGAGGGTTAAAACCTGTTGTATAGCCTAACTGTTTCAGTCGGGCATACTTACAGACGATCACCCTTTTGCTCCAACAACTCTGTTGATATGGACTCCTCAGAGTTTGTGTTTTCTATTTGAGGTTCTCCTTCCCATGAGTAGTTGCATATTTTACTACGTAACATTGTACCTAATGTTAGGTTAATTGCTAGGGCAAAGAAATCTATAAAAATCAGATCTACAATTCGATTAATCATAAGTCCCTCTTGATATCTTTTAACTTCAAGTGAGCGATATCTACCCTATTTCTACATTTGATATCATGTCAATTCCTGAAATATGCTGCCTGAGATTTACCTGTAAAAATTCATCTAAAAATACAGCAAAATCCAAAATATCACCCCATCTTACAAGAGATATGGGTGATGGTTAAATGCAAGGAGTCCGCTCTTGTCAGGAACAATTCAAATTTTAGTTATGAAGCCTCGCTTGACGTTCACGCAATTGACGAGCATGTTGTTCAACGAGCTTGACGTTCACGCAATTGACGCCCATGTTGTTCACGAGCTTGACGTTCACGTAATTGACGAGCATGTTGTTCACGAGCTTGACGTTCACGCAATTCACGAGCATTTTGTTCACGAACCTGCTGTTCATGTAATTGACGTTCACGAATTAGTTTAGCGTTATTAAAAGCAATAGTATTAGCTATTTAAATGATCATGGTGAAAATTCACTTCAGTGGCATTAGCATTCTGAGAAAGAGCAACAATTGAAACAGATGCTAATAAACCACCAATAAGAATAGATTTTAAGCGGTTCATATATTCTTTAGTCCTTGTTTTACTTGACTTGTATATTGCTAATATATTCTGGATAATCAAGAAAGTATATATAGCAAACGTCACTACTTAAACATGACTAAAGTCACTTATCGCTTCCCAGCACAAAAGTTTCCTCGCCCCAGCGATATGGGGAATAGGGCATAGGTGACTATTTCCCATGACGCCACAAAATTCCGACGCAAGGCGACAGGAACGCAGTGGCTCCCCTATTCCCCATGCCCTAAAACTTCACCCAGTTTTGGATGGACTTTTTTATTAGATTTTAATGGCAAAAATAACAAGGATAGATAGTCATTTATTTTGACTAACTCCCAAAGCAACAAAGGAATTGTAAAACCAATTATGAAAGCACAAAATTCAGTAAAATAATTTGTATGATAGTGGATTCCAAAAAACTTAGCTGCTTGATTTTGAAAAATAAAATGGAAAATCAAAATAAATAGGCTTCCAGAACCAATATATGCAAATATTTTTGTGATTAACTGATATTTAGATATCAAGCTAGAAACACATAAGACGATGTATATTCCAGAAAAAGCTTCTAAAGTTGAGATAATCAGATTATCATATTTTCTCACATATAAATCTATCCTATAATTAAAGCAATACTGGCACAAACCAAATAATACCAAAAAGAATAGAAAATATTTAGCTTGAATTTTGAATTCAATAACCTCTTGTTTTAGTAAAAATCCTAGTAAAAAGAAAAAAGCGCCAATAAATACAATATCAATGGAAAAAGGGAGTCCAGGTAATTCCGTTGAAAATCCGTAAATGCTTATAGGTATTTGCCAAAAAACATTACGAATTAAAAAACCTATTGTTAGCAACAGGAACATTAAACAAGATTGCGAAATTCTGTTAAGATAATTTATTTTTGTTAAGCTTACAAACAACCATGAAAAAACCGAAACTGCAAAAAGATAAGTCAGGAACCACAATGGTGTCCAAGGTTGTGGGATTGTATGACTACTATAAATGATTCTTGCTAAATAATTTATGATTGAATAATGTTTAAAAACAACAAAATCAACCATCATGGGTACAAGTACCATAAAATATGGCTTGATAAGTGAGTCAAACTTATTCAACAGTAATTCTTTGAAGTTAATATTAGCCTTAAAAAATAAGCCTGATAAAAAAAGGAATAATGGGAGATGAAAAGAATATATTAAATAATTTGCTTTTTGACTTATCAAAAAAAAATCGAACTATGTCCAAGTACAACGAGTAATATTCCTATCCCTTTTGCTATATCTATATGCTGTAGTCTGGGTTTCTGAACATTTGTTAATGCTTGTGTTGATTGCATATTTATTTATACTGCTAATTGAAGTAGGGATTACCAAGAAATAAATTATCCAATCTTATCGGGTGGATAAGATGTCCACCCTAAGCTTTGGGCGGGCGAGACGCCCACCCCACAAGGAAAATTGGATGTTTTTTTATTTGAAAGTCCCTAACTGACTATTAAACTCATTGATAGGTCTTTTGCCATCATCCGCCAGTAGTAGTCCTGAGGTAGTAGCATTCTCCTACCACCACAGCAGAAATACTTAGCGATTGTCAAATAATTTTTTTACTATTTCAGATCCGGTATGTTCTACGGTATCGTTTTGACCAAAAACTTGCTATGGGGGGCTTTCTGCTCTATATTGGATCGTTATAAG
>CAVYXS010000213.1:0-12798 GCA_963772205.1 uncultured cyanobacterium | reverse complement strand
GTGGTAGGCTCTAAATCGCTTCCTGGATATTAGGGAGCAAAATGCTCTACAAATTTTCTGAAGGCAAAATTGGGATGCTCTCGTAGCGTCTATCTACGACTCGCGTTTGCAGAGAGCAATTCATGGCTCAAAAGAAGGACTAAAGTCCCGACTACAAACTTTATTTATTTGCGCCTAGTTACCTACCTTGAGGTTCTCGTTGGGTAACTCCCGGCTAAAAAGAGCCTGTAAATGAGATTTACCAAAGGTTTTAGGTTGAATTGACACCAATGCACTTGACAAATTAGTACATATGTACTATAATATTGAGATAGCGTCCACTCTGTGACAGCGCCCTCAACAATGGATTTAAAGGTTAGTCCTATGATGAAGCACTACATTCTCAGCCTCAATCCGACTGCTAAACATGAATGGGATCGCTGCATTTTACGTGATCCATTAACCGCAAAACGCCCAGACATTGCGAAATTAATCGCCGAGGCGGTGGGTGCTGATACAGGGAGTTATTTGGTGAGTGTGAATATCCAAATCCAAGTGTTGGAACAAGCTGCTGTAGCGCCAGCAGAACAACTATCGCTGTCATTTCCAGAGATGTCTGTCCCGTCGCAAGTGCGGGAAGCGGCGTAATTTGTCAATAGGGTACAAGAACCCCACCCCCAACCCCCTCCCCGCAAGCGAGGAGGGGGCTATGATATAGCTTACTAATCGGGGAAACGCCACAAAATACAGCAGATTGCAAGTTGGTGAGGTACAAAAATACCCCACCCTAACCCTCCCCGTATGTAAAGGTGAGGGAACTAGATTTCTTATTCCCCCCAATAAACGGGGGGATTAAGGGGGGTAATTCACCGTAGTCCCAAGTAAGGGAAGGGTGTACTTCATTTACTTGCAAAGTGCTGTAATTATTAATTATGAATTATGAATTATGAATAGGACTTACGCAACTGGCACATTAATAATCGTAGGGTGCGTGACGCTTCGATAAATATTGTACCTAGTTACAAGACTTGTGGTGTCACGCACCATTCTTTAAATGTGACACTAGCGTAAGTCCTGAGTGAATTATGAATTATGAATTTTTAGCACGGATTTAAGTAATTCGGCTATTTGCTGATTAATAGTTGCGACATTAAAGCGCTGATTAGCTGTAATTCTGCCATGATTAGCAATAATTGCAGTTTGTTCTGTCTCTAAAAGACAAGTATTAATCATTTCTGCTAGTTTTGAGGATTGTCCTGGTGTAACTAAAAAACCATTAATTCCATGTTCTACTAATTCAATTGTACCTCCAGCCTTAGCTGCAATTACAGGTTTTCCGCATAACATAGCTTCAACAATTACTCTACCAAATGGTTCGGGAGCGGTGGAGGTATGAACAACTAAATTACAAGCTGTCATTAAATGGGGAATATCTGAGCGAAATCCTAAAAATTTAATGCGATTTTCCAGTCCTAATTCGGCAACTTGTTGGTGTAGTTTTTTAACATAATTTTGTTCGCCAAAGAGGGCATCACCCACTAACATTGCTGTTACTTCTGGCGGAGATTTGCCAACTGCATCAATTAAAATATGTTGTCCTTTCCAAGGTGCAAGACGGCTGAAATTTCCTACTATAAATTTTCCTTGCATTCCTAATTGATGCTGTAATTCTCTGACATCAGTTTCACAAATTTGATAAATTTTGGGTTCAAAGCCGTTATAAATAACTGTGGTGATATCTGGGCGTCCTCCCGCTTGCACAAAGGCTGTTTTACTAGCTTGGGAATTAGCAATTACTAATGATGCGAATCGATTTGCTAAGGTAACAGCAATGCGAAGGTTAGTTTGACTAAAATGTTCTGTTGATAGAATATCATGTAAATGATAGACAAGAGGACGACGAGAAAAAAAACTAGCTATTGCGCCAATGACTAATGCTTTTTGGGTATTGGCATAGATTAAATCATATTTTTTAGCTTTTTTTGCTACTTTAATAATTAAAGGTGCAAGTTGTCCTAAACTTCCTAATCCTTTGAGTAAACTGCTTTCTTTGCGAACTGGAATGGGTTGATTTGTGAGAACTTCAACAGGGATTTGATGCTGTTGTAGTAAACTTTTAAAATCACCATCTGCAAATAAGCCAACAAGAGAGCGATCGCGATAGGGTTTTGCAATATCTATTAAACACAGTTCTGCACCGCCTGGTTTACCACTTTGGTCTAAAAATAAAATTTTCATAAATTAATTAAGCTAATAGAATATGCCGCACTTTTTGGGCTATTTTATGCCAATCAAAATTTGTAATGGCGTACTGACGACAGATTTCTCTTGAAGGTATTAGTACCTGTCTTAACAATGCTTGTTCTAATTTTTTTGCAATATCTGAAGCTTCAGGTGAAGCAGTAATTAAATCTGGTGATAATGGCATTAAAATTTCTGGCATTCCGCCTATAGGAGTACATAAAACTGGAGTACCACAGGCGAGAGATTCTAATATTACTAATCCAAATCCTTCAAAAGATTGACTGGGCATTATTGTCAATTCAGCGGCTTGATAAGCTAATGGTAATTGGTCATCTGGCAAAAACCCTAAAAATTTAACGTTGTTATCTAGTCCCAATTCTGTAGCCTGCTGTTGTAGTGTAGCTTGTAAATGACCACGACCGGCAATTGCTAACCAAACATCAGGAATTCTCGGTTTAATTATTGCCAAAGCCTGCAATAATTTATCGAGTCCGACTCGATGCACTAAACGTCGAGATGTAAATAATATCAGGCGATTATCAGGCCATCCTAACTTTATCTGGGCTTCTTTTGGTGATAAGTTGGGTTGAAATCTATTAATATCAACTCCACCGGGGATAATGTTAATTTTGCTCCAAGGAATTTGATAATTTTGATGTAGAACATTGCCAAATGCTTTGCTGAGAACAATAAAGCGATCGCAGCGGTTGTAAGTGCTTTGTTCTATCAGCCGTTGCTTGAGTAAAAAACTGAGTTTATTATTCACTCCCTCCTGCTGACTTTCAGAAGCCCAGGGGCCATGAAAGTTAAAGGTAATTGGTACTCCTTTGGGCAGAAGATCTAAAATCGGAAAGCTGTATAATGCAAAGTGCAGATTAATAGCGTCTGGTTTACCTGTTCTTGTTTTTTGGAAGTTAGTCCGAATAGACCACAATCGTTGCCAAATTGGACTATCCACAGCAGCCAAATTAGTCAGTTTGATAGGCGAATTTTCTTCAGCTTGTGGTAGTCCGACTCCACATAATTCTACTTGGTCTTGATTGGCTGCTAATTTATGAGTTAATTCATAAATATACCGTTCCAGTCCTCCGGGGTTTTGCGGAAACCAGCCCATTCCCAGAGTGAGGATAGATGCAGATGTGGGAACATAGTTTCTTTTATTACCTTCCACCTAATTTTTCTCCTATAGTTAATTGAATGTGAGTCTGTTAGTTTCTACACCCAACTAAATTTATTTTTTGATTTCCACAATCAACGGATGTTGCTATTATTTATATCCAGCTATTTTCTGCATTATCAGTATCTTTCAAGCCATAATCAATACATATTTTGTTGTAGGCTGAATCTAATAAAGCATGAATATATAGCGTTTCTCTGTCAAGCGAAATACAGGAACCCCACCCCCAACCTCCTCCCCGCAAGCGAGGAGCTTGCTCTGATGTACCTCATGTAATTAGGAAATGCTATAAGCCAATTTAAATCTAGTGACAAAACACCAATAAGTATTATTTTTAGATAGAGGTTTCCGTTATAAACTATTTATTTGTCACTGTCAATAATAAAATTTAACAATAGTGAATTATCAAAGATGCAAAGCCTTTCACTCCTATTCCTTAAGACTGGACTAAGATACAGGAAATACAGACTATTGAATAGTTACGATTTTTACTTAATAAAAGTAACCAATCATACAGAAAAAACATCTACAAGATAATTGTAAAATTTAACTTCAAGAACACATATTTTTTGATAAAGTTTTGATAAAAAGAAAAATTTTCAGAACAAGTGTTTATTATTTATTTATAGGCCTGACTTTTCACCTCATCTGGAAAAGCACGATACATCTAACCTCCCTTCACACTTGCTTTAGAAAGGGCGAAAACCGCTATTGTTTGGCAAGGTAAGTGCCAAATAGCTTAAAAATCAAGATTATTTGTCATTCCCAAAAGTAGAATGGGTTAAAAATAATTCAAATATGGGGAATTTAATGAAGCATAAATTAGTATCATGTTTTGGAAAATATGTCCAAGATAATCATCGAATTCAATTCTTGAATAAGGTAAAAATTTTAAGATTTTTTATCTGTTTAACTATCGGCATAATTATTACTTGTATTGGCATTACACCCCGCTGGACTGTAAATGGAGAATCTACAATTATCTACAAAACATATTGGATAGGTAATAGTTTTGGTGGTGGAAAAGAGTGGGTACAAAACAATATAGAAGCTATGTTTGTTGCCTCCAATGGCACAGTATATACCAATAGTATTTGGGATGAAGGAGGAAGAGAAGCCGGAATCTATAAAGATGGTAAATCTATTGGTATAGTTGATGATACTCACGGCTGGAGTCGTACTGGTGGTAAAGCCGTGACAGGTAATCATAAATATATTTATCTTGCCATGAACCAAGGGTCAATTGGCAAAACAGATAAAGATTATCCCCCAGAAGGAACAACTTGGTACTGCGTCAGACGCTATGATTTGACTGGAAAACCTGCGCCGTTTAACGAGGGGCGTGGTTGGGATAAAAGTATGTTAATCGCCAGCAATAAAGGTGAAGTTACTGGGTTAGCAACAACAGAAAAAGAATTATATGTTAGTGATGCTGTTGGCAATCGTATTCGTGTCTATAATCCTGAGACAATGCAAGAAATACGTAGCTTTAATGTTGCAAATGCGGGCGCAATAACTGTTGATAAACAAGGTAATTTGTGGATTATTCAAGGTAAAAATGGTAGCAATTCTGCAAAAATATTGCATTATTCCCCGAATGGTAAAAAATTGCTCCAACAAATTACCAAAATTGTCGAACCAACAGCGATCGCAGTTGATAATCAAGGTGGACTTTTGGTGGCAGAAAATGGAAAAAATCAGCAAGTATTAATTTATCAAATCACAGATAAGCCAGTGCAGGTTGGGACTTTTGGTAGCAAGGGGGGTATTTATGGAGGTATTGCTGGTGAAATTAAACCTTTGAAATTTTATGGTATTACTGGAATAGGAACAGATGCTGAAGGGAATATTTATATAAATAGTAATGGGTTCAATAAATCAGGAACAGATTTAAGAAAATTTTCACCTTCAGGCAAACAATTGTGGCGATTGTTGGGATTAGTATTTGTAGATAATGCTGATGCTGATCCTAAAACCGATGGGGTAGACTTATTTACTAAACAAGAACATTTCGTGATGGATTACAGTCAGCCTGCAGGTAAGCAATGGACTTACAAAGGCTACACATTAAACGCTTTCAAATATCCTCAAGATCCACGTCTCCATACATCACCAGATGCACCTTTTGTTCGCCGCATTCAAGGGAAACTTTTTTTGTTTCTGACAAATATGTATGGCGGTTATTTACAAATTTATCGCTTTAATTCAGATAAAGATGGTGAAATTGCAATTCCGTCGGGAATGTTTGTCGCTAGCAATGCTGAAGCTAAACAATCAATTCCTGGTAATTGGCCACCCCATCAACCAGAAAAAGGCGAATGGATTTGGCGCGATCGCAATGGTAATGGTGCCTTTGAGAAGGGTGAGTACGATCGCAGTGAAGATTATCCCTATATGGGGGGATGGTGGGTAGACAGCAAAGGAGATGTTTGGAAATCCTTGCGAACTCAAGATGGAATTGGTATCCGTCACTATCCTTTACAAGGGCTAGATAGCAATGGAAACCCCATCTATACCTATAGTTCCATGCAAAAACAAAAGACTCCTAGCATGTTTACCGATTTGCGACGAATTGAGTATTTTCCCCAAAGCGATACGATGTATTTATCAGGCTTTACTGCAGATCACCCCGCAACAGGTGATGATGCTGGAGTTGTTGGTTCTGAGATTGCACGTTTTGACAATTGGAGTCAGGGAAATCCCACACCCCGTTGGCGGATTGTTGTTCCTCACGACACCACTGGTAAGCGCGAAGTTTCTACCGCAGCTATGAGTGTCGCAGGAGATTATGTGTTTGCTGTTACCTTTAAAAAAGCAGAAGTATATGTCTATCAAGCCGCGACGGGCGCTGCTGTACAAAAGTTAAAACCTGGCCCAGAAGTTGCAGGGGAAAGCGGCTGGATTGATATACCATACGGTATCCGAGCGGTGAGACGTTCCAATGGTGAGTACCTAGTGTTTGTGGAAGAAGATTGGAAAGCCAAGATAATTATGTATCGGCTACCAAGGTAATAAAAAACCAAACTAAGTAGAACCGCGTGAATAATTCAAGGTTTGTAGTGGGGACTTTAGTCCTCTCTTAAGGGCTAGAGCCGCTTACTACAAGCCAATTAAATTAAATTTAACATTACCTAATGTAGTTTGGTTTTTTCTCGCCGACTTACTTATGTAACGAAAAGTAAAATCTCTGTATTTGGCTTGTAAACCCCATCTAGGTTGAAAACCATAGTTTTAAAAGTAGTGGGAGCATCTTGCTCCCTGGGGGTAGTAACGGGCAAGACTTAAGTGCGGGACGCTACGCGCAGCTTGCTTTTGAGGAGGGGTACGGCGTGAGCGCTACTTCTCTGCGAGACGCTACGCGAACGACAAAGCTCAGTACAAGTCAGTCGAACGCTGCCCGCACTACTCCGGGTTTCAAAATGGACGAGGTTTAGTTGCGCTTTAGCGCTATTCACACAGCGTAGCGTTAGCCAATCGCAACTACAAATCAGTGATAATTATTTGCGCCGACTTACTTAATTCCTTGATGCTGATAGTATTTATGTGCTGCCATAGCCATAGCCAAAAATCCCCAAAGAATCATCCCAGATATACTCAACATTCCACTATAAATAATTAGCTGGGCACAAGAACTTATACCAATAGCGCGGGCAGCACTGACAAAACTATCGAAACGTCCTTCATTATATTTACTAACACTAATAATCATCAATATTAAGCCACCAATATAAGGGATAGCGCCAAACCAGCCCAAGGTAAAAAACATATCTAAAATTCCACTGTCAATCACAAAAACTTCGATTTGACCAGTTTTTTCATTGACCTTCCAGGTATTTCCTAAACCATTACCTAAACCGTTAGAAAGAGCAATACCGAGATTTCTGTCATAGCTCCCGGATCTATCCTTAAAGCTGCTATCATCTTCAAGATTAGAAAAAGTTTCCAACCGACTAGCAACAACCTTAGAAATTGGCTCAATAGTTGTCAAGGGCACGACACATATTGCTATCACCACAATTATGGTAATTAAGCGCATTTGAATTCGAGCTTTGACTGAACCCATAATGATAATTATCCCTAATAACCAGCCCCCCCAGTTAGTACGTCCTTGTGTTAGTAAAAATGACAAATAACCCACAGCTGACGCAGGAAAAATTAAAGGACCCGAACTGGTAAATAATAATAGCAACCCAGTCTGCATCACCGAGCCAAATGGACCAACTGAGTGCAGCGTACTCCATACACGCATTCCAAAAGGTTCAGGTTTTCCAGCACTAGTAAACATTTTTGATTGTATCAGCCAATATCTGTCCCACTCAGGCGCTACCACAAATTGATATATGCCATAAATTCCGGTGAGCAAGACGCACCAGAGAAATGTTTGCTGAATGTGTTGGCGATAACTGGGATAATCTCGCCAATTTATAAATAAATGAAAAGCAAAGATAATCGGACTAAGCCAATCTAGCAAACCCCGCGCTACGGGAATAGGTGTGTTGTAAATCAGACCTACAAGAAAACCATAGAACACCCCAATAAAAGCTAAAAGAAAAGGTAAGCCTCCCTGGCGAACAATGTTAGGAAGGTATTTCACGAAAGTGCAAATAGTTACTAATACCACTAAGTATGGTGCTATGAGTATCTGACGGGTGGGATTCCAACCTATCCGATAGTCAACTAAGCGAGCAACTAAGGGTGTAAGAAACCATACCCACCAGGTAAAACCGATGTAGAGAATGGGATGGCGTAAGTATAAAAACAAGCCTACTGCGAAAGCTGCCCCCGGATACACAAGGCGTAACATACCAGCAGCACCAGCAAAATAGCATACTACCATCAGCAAAATGAAGCCGAGAATTACAATCCAAGCTGGCGCTGCTCGCTCTTGCGGTGAGAAATTTTCTTGTAAAAAACTATTAAAAAGTATCTGTTTAGAAGTCATTTAATTTTGAATTTTCGTAAGAATTTTGTAGTCAGGACTTTAGTTCTGAACTTGAGGACTAAAGCTGAGGGGGTGACGCTGCGCGTAGCTTGGCTTGCTTTCCCGGAGGGATAGACTAAGCTAATCGGCATTTAAGTTGCATCATCAGGGCGGACAAGATGTCCACCCCACAAAAGATTGATAAAATTTAATCTGCAAATTAGATGTGTTTTAGCTTACGAAAGATTTATCCGGAAATTAATAGCCAAAATGCTTGCTATTGTTGTGTTCCCTAATTTTGAATTGCTGATATGTCTGCCATCCTTGCCAACGTCCACGCAAGGATGCTAACCATTTTTTACCGGCTAGCTGTCCAAGACTAGGGAAAAATCTCAGCAATTGTACTAAGCCTAAACTATCGCGTGTACCAACGAATACTGCCCAAAATAAAAACACCGCACGACGTAGCGGCGGTAGATGATCTAGTAAAACTAATGTTTCATTATGAACTAAATTAGTTAGGGCAATTTCATTAAAATTGTTTCGCTGATCTTCATCAAAACGTTGTGCTGGATAGTGATCTACTTGCACTTGAGGATCGTAAATTATCTTCCAGCCAGCCCGCTTTAAAGCTAGGGTGAATGCCATTTCAAAGTGTACTTGCGCTCCCGTACCTTGCATTCGCTGATCGAAGCGCAAATTGGCGATCGCAATTTGGCGAAAACTCATGTTGACTCCTTTGAGAATATCAACTTCGCGGGGTTCTCCTACTCCTAGGTGATGGTTCCCAATGACTCGCCCAAACCACTGCAATTTACCAACTATCTGACGGGAGTCATTTTCCAGGTTGTTATCTTGGTGTATCCAATCACGCCCACCAACGCCACCAATGCGACTATCTGATATGAAATGAGCGGTGATTTTCTCTAACCAATCAGGGTGGGGTGCAGCATCATCATCAGTAATCGAAACAATGTCTCCCTCAACTGCTGCTAATCCGGCGTTGAGTGCTGCTACTACGCCGGGAATGGTAATATTGACGATTTGCAATGGCAAATTTTGTGGCGAAAATTCTGCCAGAAATTGCCACGTTTCGCGCATCAGTATCGCGAACAACCACGATTACTTGATCAACTGGTTGAGTTTGCGTTTGCAGTGCTAAAAGGCAGCGTAGACAGATCTAGAGGACGGCGATAGGTGGGAATTAGAACGGTGTTCTTCATCGTTGGTTAACTCCTCGAATAACTGCACATAAGTTTGTGCCATGATTTTCCAGCTATGTTGTTCAGCAACAGAACGAGCAGCTTTACCCATTTGTTGCATCAAAGTACGATCGCTCGCCAAGGACAACAACGCCGCCGCTAATGCATCAATATCATCAGAATTGGGCAAAACTACCCCACATTCTGGTGTCACCAATTCTGCACCCCCAGTAGCGGTGGCGGTAATAACGGGTAGTCCCGAAGCGAGGGCTTCTAATAATACGAGGGTGCAAGCTTCATAACGGGAAGGAAAGACAAATAAATCCACCGCCCGCATGATATCGGCGATATCTCGGCGATATCCCACAAAATGTACTCGTTGATTTAACCCTAGGGATGCTGCTACCTGAGGAAAGGGGCTATCCTCGGTGTCACCAACAACTGCTAAATGTAAATCGGGAACTTTCACCAAAGCCGTACAGCACAGTATCTAAGTTCTTTCTGGATGTGCGGATGTCGCCGGCGAAAAGTGCTAAGGTGACATTTTCTGGTAGACCTAATTTTTGGCGATCGCTCACACCAGGCGTAAATTCTTGCAAGTCCACACCGTTGACAATTACCTGAATCTGAGAACGGGAAACGCCAATATTTACTAATTCCTGGGCTACTTTTTCAGAGACGGCTACGATGACTTTTGCTGTTTGGAATGCCTGTTTTTCCCAATAGGCATTCAACGCAGTGTAAAGCCACTGGTACAAACCATAAATATCGCGGCGAGTGCGGGAAATATGGACAGGCGATCGCAGCCAAGAACTATGTACAAAATGTACGGCGTTGACATCAGCAGATGTCATGGTAATCGCTCCATTTACCTTGAGTAAATCAATTTCAGAGCGATATTTTTTCACCCAGACTGCACTTTTAATGGCAAATATAAAATTCCGCAGCAATTCAGTGGGGAATTTTTGCACTGGAATTGAAATCCAGTTAACTAGCTTATGTTCTTCTAGTTCTGGTGCTATTTCACTCGCCAATAATGTCAGGTGATAACCGCAACGAATTGCTTCTTTAACTACTTCATAATTTACCCGCCCTTGACCATCACCTTTTTTAATTTTGTGGGTAATAATGCAAAGTTTCACGCGCTACCTCTTATGTAAATTCTAAATTAATTAGTAACTATAGCAATATCTATATTCAACTGAAAACCGCTCTAGCTACTTTTATTACTTGATTCGCTAATGATCGCGGAATAAAACTGATAATTAGAGCAATTATTGTTCGCAAATTAAATTTTTGTTGCTTCAGTGCCTGCCAAAGATAATAACGCGCATCTGTTATCTGTTCATTGCGTAGCAAGCCAATCCCTAAAGTTGTGTGAGCTTCTAACCATTGCTGTTGAAAGTAGAATTTAAATTCTTCTAAACGAGCATCTTCCATGAATATCTTATAACAAAATAATTCGCTTTTGGCTTTACGAATTTTTGCCTGAGCATCTTTACTACCACTGAGCATTGTATCAGTTTGCTCATGGGTACGATAGCGGGTTAATCTTTCTGGATAATAGTAAGCGCCATAACCAGATATAGCACAGAGGTAGGTTAAATATAAATCCCACATACCACCAACTTCGGTGGGAATATAATTCCAATCAATAGCATTATTGCGAATCACACAAGCGGCTGCAGTCGGTATACTTTTATCTAATAAACCAATTTTTGAGAAAGATTTATGAACTCCTTTTGTAAGTTTATCTCGCTTGAAAGCACATGTATTGTTTTCTGTATCAGGATAATTAATTTGACTCTGAGCATCTATAATATATTGGTCACAGAATGCCAGAATTAAATCAGAATTTGCTTCTAGTGGTGGTACAAGCTTTTCTAAAAAATCCTCGTTCCACATATCATCATCATGGAGGCTAGCAACATATTTACCTCGTGCCATTTTGAAGCCATACATCTGATTTGCCAACATACCCAAATTTTGCGGCTGTCGCCAAAATTGGATGCGTGAATCACCAAAATATTCGACAATTGTTTGGGGATTTTCTGGACTACAATTATCAGTAACAATGATTTCAATATTTTGATACGTCTGCCCAATAGCACTGGCTATGGCTTGCTGAAGATACTTTGGTCGATTATAGGTGGGGATAATAATACTGACTAAAGGTTGTTTAGATTTTTGATTTACTAACATCTTTTTTTTACTCCTTTTGTTAGCTATATAAACCTCACTCATATATAAAATTCTTCTATGGTTTTTTCATAAATTTTTTGCAATTTTTTTATATGCACATCAATGGTAAACTCTTTCTTCAATAAAGCATGACCTTGTTCACCCATATGTCGGCTTTTATCGTAATCTGTAGACAAATTAGTAATAGCAATGGCTAACTTCTTGATATCATTGGCTGGCACAAGAATACCTGTTTCTCTATCTCGCAAGTGTTCGGGAATACCGCCAACTTCACTAGCAATTACAGGTCGATATCGGGCGTATGCTTCTAGAGTTACTAGCCCAGCAGGCTCAGGCAGACACTGGGGAAAACAACAGTAAAGCACTGTTGATAAAGTTTATTTAATTTGTCAGAATCACACCAGCCATGCCAAATAATACGCTGACTTAAACCTAGTTTGCTAGCTAATTTTTCTAATCTTGGTTTATCCCATCCATCACCTGCAATATCGAGTTGAATTTGTGGATTTGTATGTACTAAAGTTTTGAGCAGCCATTCTAGTCCTTTATCAGGAACAATACGTCCAACAAACAAAATTCTCTGATTTTGGTGAATTTCTAAAGTTAGGGGTGCAGTAGCAATTTTAGGAACGACTATACCAAAGCGCAATGTTACAGTTTGCTGAGGTGGCGCACCATTTTTAATCAATTGTTCCCGTACATAGTCGCTATTAGCAATGATGGTAATTTTATTTTTTTGGAATAATTCTATTGTCTGATGAGTGCTTCTAAATTCATTAATTGCCCTGTGGGGTCTACGACTACCACAACCATCGATAATTTTACCCCAAGTGCATCCTAAATATGAAAAATTCCGATTACAAATTACATGGTGATTACTTAAATATTTTGTGCCACTAGGACAGTAGACTGAGTGATTGTGAACTGTGAATACGGCAGGGCATTTTCCTGTAAATTCCAATAGTAAATCTGGGCTATGGATGTGCAGTAATTTAAACTCGCTTTGGTCAATATTTTTTAGTGATTTAATCAGGCGATCGCTAACATTAGATAATTGTTGATCGAACAGAGAA
>CAVYXS010000212.1:0-23588 GCA_963772205.1 uncultured cyanobacterium | reverse complement strand
ATCGATAACGATTTTGCCAACACAGCCCCCACAATTCAGGCTGATAACGAAACTATCATTGACCCTGAGAAAGTTACAGCTTTTCTCAGCATCCCTAATAATAGCCCCACTGGTAGCCCTGCTGCTTATGTTAGTGGTGTAATTAATGACCCCACAGACCCCGCCCGTACCATTGGTATTGAGTTTAACGTCGCTGACGCAGAAACAGCAGCAGGTTCCTTAACTGTCACAGCCACTAGCAGTAACGCTGCAGTTGTTACCAATGCCAACTTAGCAATTACGGGAACTGCAAATAGCCGTAATCTGAAAATTACTCCCACAGGTGTAGGTTATAGCGATATCACCGTCACTGTTAGCGATGGTTCTTTAACGAGTTTTTACGTTATCAAATATGCAGCTTCCGCTGCAGGTGCAACTACCAGCCGCTTCCTGACTGGTGCAAGTAATGCTTCCACAGCGATCGCTCTTAACACCAATTATATGCTCGTGGGCGACGATGAAAATCAGGTGTTGCGACTGTACGATCGCAATAATTCTGGTTTACCTGTTGCCGGTTTTTGACTATACTGCATCTTTGGGATTGACAGATACCTCTGGTGGTGTACCCCGCGAAGTAGATATTGAAGCTTCCACCAAAGTAGGGAATCGCATCTTCTGGATGGGTTCCCAAAGCAACACCGATCCTGATGGAAAACTCCGCCCCAACCGCGATCGCGTTTTTGCCACTGATATCTCTGGAACAGGTGCCAGCACCAGCTTGAGCTATGTTGGTAGATATGATTATCTCCGGGAAGATATCATTGCTTGGGATGTCAACAACGGTCACGGCAAGGGTGCTAATTACTACGGACTGGCTGCCAGTGCTGCTGTTAATGTTTCTTCCAAAACTACCAGTGGCTATAACATCGAAGGTCTGGAAATGGCTCCAGACAATACCACAGCCTATGTTGCTTTCCGTGCGCCGCAAGAACCAACTGGTACGCGCACCAAAGCCCTGATTGTTCCCGTTACCAATTTTACATCTTTACTTTCCGGCAATGGTGGCACCCAAGGCTCTGCGACCTTTGGCGCTCCTATTGAGTTAGACTTGGGTGGTCGCGGTATCCGAGAAATTCGCAAGAATGCTAGTAATCAGTATGTAATTATTGCTGGAGCGGCGGGAGATACTGGTGCAGCTCCCAATGATTTCCGACTTTATACTTGGACTGGTGTTGCTACTGATGCCCCAGTATTGCGATCGGCTGACCTAACATCCTTAAATGTTGATGGTAGTTTTGAATCGATTGTGGAACTGCCTAGTTCACTCACCAGTACCAGCCAACTGCAACTGTTAGTTGATAATGGTAGCACAGTTTTCTACAACGATGGTCAAGACGCAAAGTCTGTTACAGCCAACTACCAAAAGTCTCGCAGTGAAATTGTCACCCTGGGCAATCCCATTGTCAAAATTCACGACATTCAAGGTAGCGGCTCCACCTTTAATCCTAGCTATAGCGGTTCTCAAAGCATTGAAGGTATTGTTACCCAGGCTTTCCCAGGTGCCACCAAACTCAACGGCTTCTACGTTCAAGAAGAAGACGCCGATGCTGATAACAATTCAGCCACTTCAGAAGCCATCTTTGTTTATGACCCATCAGGAAAATTCACTGGTAATGTTGGCGATAAAGTCCAAGTAACTGGAACAGTTAAAGAATTCACCACTACTTCTGGTAGTACCACAAGCAGTCTAACAGAACTAGATGCAACTTCTGGTACTGTTCTCGATCTAGGCGCTAGCACCCTACCCACAGTTACTAACATCCAATTACCCGTCACCAGCGTCAGTGATTTAGAACGCTACGAAGGTATGCTAGTCAATGTTAGTGCTGCCAGTGGTAATCTTGCTGTCACTGAATATTATCAGCTAGGACGTTATGGGGAAGTTCTGCTTTCAGCCACAGGTGCGAGCAACCAACCCGGTACTGATGCCAGACTTGACCAGTATACCCAATTCAACGCACCCAGTGTCAGTGGCTACTCTGCTTATTTAGCTGACATTGCCAAACGGGAAATTTACTTAGATGACGGTAGCGGTAAGCAAAACCCTGACCCGATTATCTTTGCTCGTGGTGGTAATCCTCTGAGTGCAACTAACACTTTGCGCGGTGGTGATACCGTTGCTAGTATCAGTGGTATTTTAGACGAGCGTTTTGAAGGGTATCGGGTTCAAACCTCCACAGGCGTTAACTTTACACCCACTAATCCCCGTCCCACCGCTGCACCGGATGTAGGTAGTACTGCTACCCTCAAGGTTGCTAGCTTCAACGTTCTCAACTATTTCAATGACCTTGACACTGGCAGTAATATTACCACTAATGGATTGACTTTTGAACCTCGTGGTGCTGAGACTGCTGCTGAGTTTACTCGCCAACGTGATAAGATTATCCAAGCCATTATTGGCTCAGGCGCAGATGTCTTGGGATTGATGGAACTGGAAAATAACGGCTATGGTTCTAATAGTGCGATTCAAGATTTAGTCAACGGACTGAATGCGTTAGCTGGTGCGGGAACTTACTCCTTTATCAATCCCGGAACCAGTTTGGGAACTGATGCGATCGCAGTGGGATTAATCTACAAGTCAAGTAAAGTCACCCCAGTAGGTGCAGCCGCAACCATGCCAAATGGATATGGTACTGGTGCATTTGACTTGGTGGGACGCAAGCCACTGGCGCAGACTTTCCAACAAATCTCCACTGGTGAAAAATTCACCGCAGTTATCAACCACTTCAAATCTAAGGGTTCCAGTGCTGGTGGTGATGGTGATGCTGATGCTGGCGATGGTCAAGGTTTCTCCAATGGAACACGTACCCGTGAAGCTCAAGATTTAGCACAATGGTTAACAACTAAACCCACGGGTACTACTGACTCTGATTACCTGATTTTAGGCGACCTCAATGCCTACGCCAAGGAAGATCCATTAACAAAGTTGGCGCAATCTGGGTACAATAATTTACTGTCTCAGACTTCCTACTCCTATGTCTTTGATGGACAGACTGGTTCCCTTGACCATGCGCTAGCCAGCACCAGTTTGGCTGCTCAGGTCACTGGTGCGGAAAAATGGCACATTAATGCTGATGAACCCAGTGTGCTGGACTATAACACCAACTTCAAGACAGCGAGTCAACAAACCAGCTTGTATAATGCTGACCCCTATCGCGCCTCTGACCATGACCCAGTAATTATCGGGTTGAATTTATACAGCATCAATAATACCATCACCCCTGCTGCTAGTCGTGACCCCTTAACCGGCACTGCTGGTAATGACCGGATTGTCGGTGGTGCTGGTGCAAAAACCATTACAGGCGGTGCTGGTAATGACCAGTTTGTCTACACCAGCCTTAACGATGTAGGTCACCGCATCACCGATTTTGAAGTAGGTAAAGACAAAATTGTTCTCACCCAGTTGCTAGATAGTCTTGTAACTGGTGGTTATAACGGTAGCGACGCCATTACCGATGGCTATGTGAAGTTAGTCCAAGGAACTACTGCTAACGGTACCTGTCCTGCAAATTGACCGCGATGGACCTCTTGGTTCGGCAATTTTCAGAGCATTCCTCACCATAGACAACGTTGCTCCTACGGCGATGAGCGATATCCACAATTTCGTTTTCTAGGAATTTGGACTTGTAGAGACGTTTCCAGAAATGTCTCTACATTCTGGCAAATGATTTCCCCTAAAACCTTCAACAATAATTAGAGTCTCATGTTTACTAACATCAAACATTCAATTTTCACCGCAGGTACCGTCAGTTTACTAAGTTTTGGTAGTTTGGCCGTTGCTAGTCCCAGCTATGCTATCAATCTTGACTTTAGTAATTGGAACAGCATTGGTGATGTTAGCACTACCTCCAGTCAAGCAATATTGAGAACAAGCGATGGCACCAACTTAAACTTACCTCAAACTGATGGTGGTGGTAATTCTCTAGAAGAATTTCTCAACCTATCTTCTGCATACCTGTACACCAATTACAACGCCTATCAAGGTTCTGCAATCCAGAAGACTCTTTCTGTAAATTCTGGTGATGTTTTTAGCTTCAACTTTAACTTCTCTCCCGACCCCAATAACAGTGATCCTAACTATACTGACATTGCGTTTGTGACAATTAACAATCAAGTTTCCTTTCTCGGCGCCGGAACATCTACTTTTAGTAAATCCTTTAACGCTGGTGGTAGCTACAATATCGGCATTGGAGTAGCTGATGTTGGAGATGCTACCGGCCAATCGACGTTAAAAGTTAGCAACGCCAGTGTTCAACCAGTACCTGAACCAGGAACTATGTTGGGTACATTGGCGGCGTTGGGTTTTGGCGCCAGAATGGTGAAGCGCTTTGGCAAACAAGAGCGCGTGTAATATAGCGGTTATCGGTTGAGTCTAATACACTCGTAGGGGCACGGCATTGCCGTGCCCCTACACGCGACGATATAATTTTGTATTCCATCCAACTAAGAACTGCTATATAGTAGTCCTATTTAATTTGTGAAAATCAGTAAGCTCTCAGATCCCCGACTTTTTGAAGATGATCAAACTGCTCTGAGGAATTTACCTTCGACGTTAACAGGAGTAGGGAGACACGGGGAAAATTAGTTCAAAAATATCTCCGCGTTTTGGCGTCGATTTACCCTTGCTTCTGCTTTGTCAACTTTTGCAGCCATAATTGCACACCCAAAGCGAACAAACCAATAGCGACGACTCCAAATATTCCAGTTCCCAAAGCTGTGACACCCAGAACTAGGGTACGAACAGCAGAGGTAATTCTGATTACTAATATATTGTCCGAATGGATAGGCTTGCTGGCGAAATTTGTGGCGATCGCAATCATGAGACAATAAACTGCATATCCGACTCCTCCCGACATTATCCCGCCAATTACAGCACGTAACGGAGTTGCTGACACCTGTCCTGGAGTTTCTGACTGTGGAGTTAAATTTGGGTCACTCATACAATTTTAGATTTTAGATTTTAGATTTTAGATTTTAGATTTTGGACTAGGTTTCCAAAACTATAGCGGTTCTCAGTTGGATGAGATACAAGAACCCCACCCCCAACCCCCTCCCCGTAAGCGAGGAGGGGGCTATGATCTACTTCACTAGACTGAAAAACGCTATATAGCGGTTCTCTGTTGGTATATCGTCGCGTGTAGGGAACATTGCCGTGCCCTTAAGAGTGTATTGGACTCAACCCATAACTGACGATGCTACCTGAATCCCATGTGTAATTGTCCGCGTCACAAACAATTCTAAATCTTCGTCAGGAATTGTTTCCCTGATATACTGCTTCACTGCTTCTGCTTGCTGTTGAGTTTCACATAAAGCAAACACCGAAGGGCCAGAACCAGACATCATGGTTCCCAAAACGCCTGGTTGATTTGCAAACAATTCTCGCAGCTGCAACACTTGGGGATATTCTGGTAATACTACTCGCTCTAAATCGTTGTGCAGTTTCTTGGCGATTTCTTTTGTATCTTTTTTGAGGATAGCTTGTACCATCGCCCCGGAATGCACTGCATTAGCACGATCTACTAAACTTGCGGTATCTCTAATGTAAGTACTACCGAACTGCTGACGATAGGTTTTATATGCCCAAGCGGTGGAAACTTCCAAGCTGCGATATTTCGCTAATACTATATATATATGATCCAAACCCGGTAGGGGAGAAAGTTGTTCGCCTCTACCTGTCGCTATCACGGTTCCACCAGCGACGCAAAAGGGTATATCTGAACCGAGAGTAGCTCCCAGTTCTTCTAATTCTGACTGAGTTAGTCCCAAATTCCACAATAAATCTATCCCCACCAACACCGCTGCTGCGTTGCTGGAACCTCCAGCCAACCCAGCTGCTACGGGAATACGCTTCTTAATAGTAATATCCACACCGCCATATTTGCTCAAGGCGTTGGGAAATTGCTGCGCCATCAATTCGGCTGCTCGGTATACCAAATTACTTTTATCTGTGGGTACTTGTGGATGGTCGCAGTAGACGCGAATATTGTCTGTGCTAGCAGAACGCAAATCTATTTGGTCAGCTAGGTCAATACTTTGGAGTATCATTGCTAACTCGTGAAAGCCATCGGGGCGATTACCAATGATTTCCAGATACAGGTTAATTTTAGCAGGGGCGGTTATGGTGTAGGAACGCATTTTTACAAGATGGGGAGAGAATGAAAAATGATAACTCCTCACTCCTCAGTTTTAACTTCTAACTGATTTGCTAGAGTTATCCATTGGTTGACGCTGAGATCTTCAGCGCGTGAGAGGGGATTTATTTCTAATTGTTCCAGTAATTGGGACAGGCGATCGCGTTCTATGACTGGTTGTAAATTATTTCGTAACATTTTCCGTTTCGCACCGAATCCCAGCTTAATTAAATTCTCGAATTTTCGGGGTTCAAGTGCGGGTGTTTCTATTTGTCGAGGACGTAATCGTACGACGGCTGAATCTACTTTTGGCGGTGGATAAAATGCACCTGCCGGAACTGGACAAATTAACTCACATTCAGCCAAATATTGTACCCGCACGCTCAAAGCTCCAAAAGTTTTTGACCCTGGGTTAGCATATAACCTTTCTGCTACTTCTTTTTGCACAAGTAACACGATTAAATCAAATGGTTGGGGATTGGGATTTGTGATAGTACCCAAAAGTTTTTCGATGATTGGTCCTGTAATATTGTAGGGAATATTCGCCACAACTTTATTGGGGTTTTGGAAATTGGGAAATGCCGTTAAATTTTCTCCTAAATCTAACGTCAAAAAATCACCTTGTAACAGGAGAAAATTTTCCTTTTTACCGAGTTGCTTAACTAATAATGCACACAAATCGCGGTCTATTTCCACTGCAACTAAAGATTGTGCCAAGGGTAGTAACCGCCGTGTGAGGATACCGGTACCAGGACCAATTTCCAGGATGCGATCGCTTGACATACACCCCGCCGCCTTGACGATTGCGTCGAGAGCCTTTTCACTTTTGAGCCAATGTTGAGCAAAGTGCCTGCGCGGTTGCACCATCTACTTTTCCCTCTCTGTATACGTTTCAGCTTTTGACCAAAAATCCATTTCTTACTTTTTTCTTACTTTAGGTAGTCATTTTTTTAGCTATTTTGCCCAATTTTATCTTGACTTGACATAATTTATATGGTATATGAAAGTTCGTAGTCAGCGCTTGAGCGCTGACTACGAACTTTAATTATTCTCCATGAGTTGATGAATTAATCCAAATTTATTTACTATTTTGGAATCAAGGATAAATTTTGCGGTTGGTTAACCAAACATTTCTATAAAATGAGAGTACCTAAATATCGTCCTCCCACACATCCAGAAGAAATTTTACTCAAGGATTTTCTCGAACCTCTGGGGATATCGCCTGGACATATTATGTAGGGTGCGTCAGCAGCGAGAAATCCTTAACATGTCCAAAAATTATTGGTACTGGCGCACCTTACGCTAAGTTAGTAATCTTTTGGATGAGCTATTTTCGTGACTGTGATGAGCGAAGCATCTTCCTGAATTTGATAAACAATCGGATATTTGTCGAGAATAAATCAATACAAATCATTTCCAGTTGCACAGCAGAAGATATAGCGGTTATCGGTTGAGTCAAATACACTTCTTTAGGGCACGGCATTGCCGTACCCCTACACGCGACGATATAATTTTGTATTGCATCCAACTAAGAACCGCTATACAACTTGTACTTGATAACTCACTATTTTAATATCCTTTTCAAGTCTTCCAGAAATATTGTGCTTATAGCGTTTCTCGCCAAGCGTGAGGTACACCCGTAGGGGCACGGCATTGCCGTGCCCTTACACCGCGTGATAGTTCAATTAACTGGTATAATCTAGCTGGATTGGCTCACCGGATATCAAATTGGGTAAATCTGATGCTTATCGGCGCAGTTCTGCGGAATCGTTACAAAATCATCAAACTTTTGGGAAGCGGTGGGTTTGGCGATACCTATCTGGCTGAAGATTTAGATTTTCCTGTCAATCCCAAACCCAAATGCGTTGTTAAACATCTCAAACCCAACTCCAATCCGCAAGTTTTGCAAATCGTTAGGCGACTGTTTGAGAGTGAAGCACAGGTATTATAACGCTTAGGCAACAACTGCGACCAGATACCGCGACTGTTTGCTCACTTTGAAGAAAATGGTCAATTCTATTTGGTGCAAGAATTTGTTGATGGTGAAGACTTGGGTAAAGAAATTATTCCCGGTAAGAAGTTGAGTGAGGCTGTGGCGTGAGTACTCCTCAAAGTCAGAGTTGATAAATGGGAATTTATCGAGCGTACATCAAGGAGTCCAAACCTATTCCAGTGAGGAAGGCGACAACCTCCGAAAATAAAACCGAGTCGGATAGCTTGGTAGGTTGCAAAACCGAAGATTTGTCCGACTCAATTATAAATTATTCCATATTGTGGGGTGGGCATCTTGCCCGCCGCCCACCCCACAAGAAATAGTTGAGTATTTTTTTATTTGTCACCTATTGAGTGAGGTACACTCGTAGGGGCACAGCAGTGCTGTGCCCCTACCCCGCCACAATATAATTTTGTACCGCATCTTTCTGTGTTGCGCTCTAGACATTATTCCCCATTCCCATGACAGCCATTACCATCAACTTTAACCCCATCATAGAATTCACCGACGACCAATTTTATCAACTGTGTCGCGAAAATCCTGATGTCAAATTTGAGCGCAACGCCAAGGGAGAAATAATTATTATGCCACCCACAGGGGGAGAAACCGGAAACCGTAACTCAGAAATCAACGCCGATTTTGTCATTTGGAATCGCAAAACAAAATTAGGTGTATGCTTTGACTCCTCCACCTGCTTCCAACTCCCCAATGGCGCCAAGCGTTCTCCTGATGTAGCTTGGATAAGACAAGCAAGATGGAATGCACTCATACTGGAACAAAAAGAAAAATTCCCGCCCATCGCGCCAGATTTTGTTTTAGAGTTAATGTCACCCAGCGATAGCTTGGAAGATACCCAAGCCAAAATGCGAGAATATATAGATAATCAAGTCAAACTAGGTTGGTTAATTAATCGGAAAACTCGCCAAGTAGAAATCTATCGTCAAGGTAAGCCAGTAGAAGTCCTTGATTTACCAACAGAATTATCAGGAGAAGATATTCTCCCAGGTTTTATTTTAGATTTGCAAATGGTTTGGTAATTGATATTTTATCGGAAGTCGGCGGGAAACTCCATCCCCAGGCGATGCACTGAGCTTGTCGAAGTGTATCTTTCGAGGGATAGCCGCTCGCCGACTTGGGGCATAGGGCATTGTGAACTTTTACCCATGCCCCAAAATGATTTTGGACGGGTTTCCTGATACTCCATAGATTTGCTGAAAAATTGAATAACGAGTTAGGTTCATCACACGTATGTTAATAGTGTAGGATTTTGTACTGATTTTCCCGATAGAGGTAATGTGATTAATGTCACAATACTTAGCTTAAATCTGAGAATTAAATTTTCAGCTAACATCGCATATTTACTGAGCTAGTTTCATCCTTTTATTAAGCTGAAATAAATTAGTTAATGTATCATAAAACACTGTTTACTTTACAAAAAAATAGTCCAATTCTATTTATAGTTGGCTTCTTCAGGAGAAAATCAATCATCTTTCTCAGTATATTTATATCAATTATTACATCAATTAGATTTAAAGTTCTAATTTTTTCAAAGAGTAGATAAATTGTCCAAATAATCTTTTCCGAGAAAACCCGCTTTTATATTTTGAGAAATTCAATTACAAACGTATAAATACAGGAATTTGTCACCAAGCAAATAACCTGATGTGTAAATTTAAGCGTAGTTTTAATTAAATTGCTACAACAAGGTTAAGGTAAATGTATCAGCATCAAGTGAACAGAATGACAATGCGGCAAAAATTAGCCTATAAAATTAAGAGTTTTTTCGCTAATGATGTAAACTTGACACAGCATCATAATCAAATCGTCCGCATTGATTTGAAAATCAGTAATGATGTAGAACCTCTCAAATGGCTGATTCAACAAAAATCCAGTGTTAAAACTTATTGGTCAGATCGAGAACATAAATTTGAAATTGCAGGTATCGGAGAAGCAGATGTCTTCTTTGGCGAAGATGCAATTGACTATTCATCGCTGTTTACCAGCTTACAAAAACGCCTATCTCCCGCGTATAAGCACTTACGATATTATGGTGGTATTAGCTTTAGACAAAAAGCTGTAATAGATCCAAGTTGGGAAAAATTCGGTAACTATCGATTTATTGTTCCCAGATTTGAAGTATATGCCGAAAATAATGAAAACTATCTAGCTTGCAACTTTATCCTCAAAGATGCGTCAGATTACCAACTACAGTTAAATCAGATTTTACATGAATTAGACCAACTAATTTTCCGGCAACCTCCTGAGGTAAAATATTTGCCTTCATTGTTAACGAGAAAAGATTTACCAAATAAAAAAGGCTGGCATGAAAATATCAAAACCGCATTAGCTTCTTTTGCTCAAGGTGAGACAGAAAAAATAGTTTTAGCTCGCAAATCTACATTTGAATTTGTCGAATCAATAGAACCACTGCATCTATTGCTATTACTTCAAAAGGCTAATCCTGAACTTTTTCATTTTTGTTTTCAGCCTAGTGTCGGTACTGCTTTTATTGGTGGTTCGCCTGAACGTTTATATAGTCGTCAAGAAAGATTATTACAAACTGAAGCAGTTGCTGGTACTCGTCGCCGAGGAAAATCAGCACAAGAAGATCAAGAATTGAGTCAAGAACTACTGACTTCGGAAAAAGATATCCGCGAGCAACAATTCGTTGTACATAGCTTAAGAGGTATACTCCATCAGCTATGTCATTCCATAGGAAAAATTAGAAACCCATCTCTTTTAAAACTGAACAAGGTTCAACACTTATATACACCTTGTAATGGCATTTTATTAGATGAAGTTTCCGATGCAGAAATTTTACCAAAGTTACATCCCACACCTGCAGTAGGCGGCTATCCTAGGGAACAAGCACTCATAGCAATTGAAGAAATAGAGCCTTTTGACAGGGGTTGGTATGCAGGCCCAGTAGGATGGATAGGACATAACTCTGCTGAGTTTGCTGTAGCAATTCGTTCTGGTTTAGTAGAAGATAATCAGCTTTCTCTATTTTCAGGTGCGGGTATTGTGCAAGGTTCTGAACCTGAGCAAGAATGGCAAGAAATAGAACACAAAATTGGTAGCTTTGTTCAAATATTGGGATATTCCTATAGTTCAGAAAATATCCTGTTAAGCAAGATTGCTTAATTATGGAGAAATCCAGAATTTTAGATTGACAAATATTCTGGCAATAACTATTCAGGTTGAGTAATGGGAATATCAATCACAAATTCTGCTCCTTGTCCAGGTGTGGAATTACAATATAATTTACCTCGATGTTTGTCTACCACAATTTGGTAACTAATAGATAGCCCTAATCCTGTACCTTTACCCACATCTTTGGTAGTAAAAAATGGGTCGAATAGTTTGGAAATTATTTCTGGCTGAATTCCCCGACCATTATCTGATATTCGGATGACTAGGCGTTGAGCTTCCACAAGTTCACTGCGAATGCAAATTTCTCCTTTATCTCCTACAAATGACTCGTCTAAAATATCAATAGCATTACTTAAAAGATTCATAAACACCTGATTCATCTGACCAGGGTAGCATTCAATCAGCGGAAGTTGACCATACTCCTTAATTACCGTAATTTCTGGATGACCTGGTTTAGCTTTCAGGCGGTTTTGCAGAATCATCAGAGTACTATCGATACCTTCATGAATATCTACTTTTTTGAATTCAGCTTCATCAAGGCGAGAGAAATTCCTCAGCGACAGCACAATTTCACGAATGCGCTGAGTTCCTGATCCCATAGACTGAAGGAGTTTTATGAGATCATGTTTGAGAAAATCCAGGTCGATCGCTACAATTTGGGCTTGAATTTCTTCTGGGGGTTCGGGATAATATTCTTGATAAAGTTCTAAAAGCTGCAACAAGCATTGGACGTACTCATTAGCTGGAATCAGATTACCATGAATGAAATTAACTGGATTGTTGATTTCATGGGCAACACCTGCAACCATATTACCTAATGAAGACATTTTTTCACTTTGAATCAGTTGAGATTGGGTGCGTTGCAGTTCTCGAAGGGTGTTTTCTAAGTTTTGGGCTTGTTGTTGTAATTTAATTTCAGCCTGTTTACGTTCTGTAATATCAAAGGTTGTTCCTATCAATCGATAAATTTGACCAGCGCTATTTCTTATGGGATTAATTGTGGTCATCCACCAAGTTTCTTGTCCATAAAAAGTTAGACATTCTTCATAGGTAATAGCAACAGCCGTGTCTAGACATGTTTGATATCGCTGATTTATCGCTGCACCTTCAATAGCACCAAATACTTCTTCTGGAATTTTACCTATTACCTGTGCATTACTAATTCCGGTGGCTTTTTCTGTAGGTGAATTCCAACCAGCATAACGAAATACACCATTTCCGAGAACATTGACTACAAATATTAGTTGATCTACACCGTCATAAATACTACGCAAAAACTGCTCTTGTTCTTGTAGTTGTGCTTCTACTTGTTTGCGTAAGCGAATATCATGAGTACTAGCTTCTAATTCCTCATTCAGCTTTTTGAGTGCTGCTTCTGCTTGTTTGCGCGCAGTAATAACTTCTGTGAACATGATGATACCACCAACTTCACCTGATTCTTTGTACCAAGGATGTATCTCCCACTTCACCCAATTAATTGTTCCATCCGCATGGGTAAAAGCATCCTCTTCACATTTCTCAATGACTCCAGCCAAACAGCGTTGGTGAATTGCTCGCCAATACTGCGGAATTTCTGGGAAAATTTCATAGTGAGAACGACCAATGATTTCTTGGTTCCCTAACCCGTAATCTTTCTCCCAACGCCGACTCACCAGTAGGTAGCGCATTTCTTCATCAAAAACTGCGATCGCAGCAGGCATGTATTCTATAAATAAACCCATCTGCTGTTGATAATTTTTGCAGCTAGTTGAGAGGTTAGCGTATTCCAAGTCAGCAACTACCTGACGCAATTCTATCAGTTCTTGTTGCAGAGATTCGTAAGTATCTTGATTTAGCGTGATGCAATTACTAACCATAGCTTCGTGGGTTGTCTACTAAGGAACTGAATTTGACTCCTGTTTTATATTTCCCTATCCCATCCCGCAAGCAACATTCTCACGAGAACATAAACAAAACATACATCTGATTAACTGTTAACACTTTCAAGTAGTTGTTTTTATTGTTGAAATTCCCTTAATCGTCATCAATTTTATCACTAACTTGACTCAACAATTCACCCAGTTGATGTTTAATTAATAACCCTTTGAGGGTAGAATTTTCTGATTTTATAGCCAAATTTTCTGCCTCTAATTCACTAATTCTCCCCTTCAATGCTTCCTTTGTCGTCCCCTGTCTATGAATTACAACTTCTCGATAAATTTCTAAGTTTGCATCCTCATTCATCCATCTTTGATAAGTTTTGGTATGCTCTTGTACTGTATGTCCCATATAATCAGCCATTGTCTTAATTGGGACTCTTAAACGGTGTCCACGTATCGCATAGGCGTGACGTAAATCATAAGGTCTAAAACCGATATCAATAACTCTAAATCTAATCTGAATTTTCGCAGTTTTATTATTTAGACTCCCTTGATTGTCAGGAAATTTAACATTCTTTAAATCAAAGAGTTCAATCCAGTGAGGATGTAATGGGGGAATACCACAACTCCGCTCACCAGTCTTCGTGCCATCTGTCAAACTAGGATTTAAAGTCACCAAATGAAAAGTATTTGCAGCGTCGGTAAAAGCTTGTATATCTATCGCAAATAATTCATGAGGTCTTAAACCGTAAGTAGCTAACATACCATAGACCCATTGCCATTGTGCAGGTTTGGTGAAATTCTCCTTGCTAGTGTATGCTGATAATGGCATCCCAATTTTAGTAAACCCGGCGATAATTTCTTCATCAGATGGAACTTTGCGAATCGCCGGATGAGGTTTAGGCGTTGCATAAGCATTAATTATTTTCAAACCATTAATGCCGCAAAATTCGCAAAACTTTTTCAATTGCCATGTCAAAAAAAACCTACTTGATGTATTAGCTTTAGTCTTAGTTAGTGCTATTTCTAAAGCTTCAACAGACAGGGTAACATCTTGGGGGAGTTTTTTTAAATGCCTCAGATAATGAGTTTCCCAAGTACGTATTCCTCGTCTGTTTTTTTCATGATTCTTCCAAAATTCCCGTTCATATTCCTGAATCCATTCACTGATGAGTTTTGCAGGTTGCTCATCATCTGTAAACGCTATTTTTTGTGATTGCTTACCCAGTAACTCAGGCGTCCATTGAAACTGTTTGGTAATTAATAATAAATCCAATTCCCGCGCTTTTACTACTGCCGTTTTTACCCCAATATCATTAGCATAAAAACCAAAAGAAATAGTATATTGTTTATTGGGACTGCCATTTTTTCCTACATCACCAGGTCTACATGGAAAAGTCCCTTGTAAACCAATAGTTTTCGGACTAGTTAGTTTAAGTTTAATTTTGACTCTATCTAAACTTAACGCCGAATTAGCTTGCTGAATCGCATATTTAATTCTGAGATATTCCCGTTCTATCTTGACGCTTTCATCTGCAGCCGGATATTTAGATTTCCATTGCTTCCACTTAGATGGTTCCCATTGCTCAATTGGTATACCATCCCATTCAGATTTACGGACGTCGTAAGTGCTAGAGTTTTGACTAAGCATAAGCATTTTTGACTATTTATTACGTTTTTTGTAGAGTCGGCATTGCCAACAATTGCCTATGTTATTCATTTTGGAGATATTAATTGGCATCACCCTAGTACTCTGTTCCATTTATTTTGAGGGGTTGAAAGTAGTTGCGCAAGGCTTTCGCCACGCTGCGCGAATAGCGCCATTGATTGTGCCGGCGCTAAAGCGAAACTACGAACCTATCAAAACTTTTGGGACAGACTACTAGTAGTTCATGTCATTAATTTTGGGGGGGTATGTAGTAAGCACTTTAGTGCTTCCAAATCCACCGACTAAAGTCCTCTGCGCGAACTGAGAGAGGACTTTAGTCCTCACTACAAAAAATTATGTCGGGAACCCTTTTCGGTAAATGACTGACAATTCACAAATTTATGCGGAATTGATACCAGCCACACTGAAGTTAATATAACAATCCAACCACACCAGGACTATTATGAACACAAGCAAAAGACATTTTTTACCAGTAATTATTGTGGCAATGGTTGCTAGCCTCAGCAGTTGTAGTTCTGACACCACACCTAACAAGAATATTGTTAGCGTTTCGCCAGCACCAACAACTTCTAATAATATATCCTCCCCAAGCTCCAATCAAAACCCCAGCATGGCTCAATTGAGGACTAAATCTGCCAATAATGAGCCTCAAGAATCTCTTAGCGAAAATACACCCACCACTAGCCCAAAAGCTATCACCAGCAAAACCATCAACGTTACACTATACACAAGTGACACCCAATGTCAAGAGTTAATTCCGCAAAAAGTTACAGTCGGCGCAAAGGCACCTGTGACTGATGCGGTAGGTAAAATTTTAGAGCAACGAGATACAGCGGACTTTAGCTTATCTGGTTATCGTGTCAAAGTCAAAAATGGCCTGGCTACCGTTGATTTGCGCGTTTCTCCTGAGTCCAAACGCCAATTAGCTTCTCTTTCTAGCTGTGAACAATTTGCACTGTTTGGTAGTCTTCGTAAAACTTTAACTAGTAATGCAAAATGGAATATTAAAGAAGTTCGCTTTACAGAAAAAGGTGAGAATGTTGAACTTTAATTATTAGTTTCATGTGTTAAGAATTAGATAAGAATAAAATACCTTTGACACTAATTTCTAAAAATATGATTAATAATTCAAAACTCCTAACTTTCTTCACTTTTACTCAAAGACAAAAGCCATTGTTCAACTAATTCCGTCAAAATATCACTCATTTGTCGCTCCTGTGAAGCGGCGGTTGTCTTAAGTTTTCGATGCAATTTTTTAGGTAGATAAATAGTTGTACGAGTATACTCTGGGTCAGTGCTTTTACTCAAAGACGTGGGTTTATCTTCATTTGGCTGTGGTTTATCTCTTTGTTGACGACTCCGCGCCGCATCAATTAAATCATCAAAACGACTAGTTTTTTTCTGATTATTCAAGGTTAGTTACTCCAAATATAAATATCGAGCTTAGGAATCATTGAATATCTCCTTTCCCACCTCAGCGTAACAACGCCATGCAATTTGCGCGTAAGCATCTTTAACAGCATTAACTGGAACCCCTTCTAAAGCAGACTCGTTGGAATACGGCTAACCGTCGAATTCCCGATTTGAATACAGGTAATCCTGCTTTTAACAAAGCGGATCTTGCTTCTTCTCCCGCTTTATTTGGGTTGGGCGGAATTAGCGTCAACAAAATGCGATAATTGGTTTTAACCTCTTTGAGTGCTTCAACCATTTGCAATGTGGCAGCTAAGGCGATCGCATCAGGAGTGGTAGGTATGACTAACAAATCGCAGCCAGTCGCGATGGTTTTTAGCTCATCTGGATCTGGTCGCGCTGGGGTATCAATGACAATATGCTCATAAAGTCTAGCTAAACGTACCCCTTGTTTTTCATCAGCCACCTTAAATGGTAAACAACCCCGATTCGACCAATCCAACGCACTACGATTCAGGTCGCCATCCACTAGCAGTGTATCAGCTTGGTTCTGTAGATATGTAGCCAAGTGTAGGGCTGTCGTCGATTTCCCGACTCCTCCCTTGAAAGCCGCTACAGTAATCATCATTTTGGATTTAAACGCAAATAATGCCCAAATTCTACTGCATATCCAAACATCTGGGCATTTAATTTTTGCATTTAAACATCTAAACATTTATTAAATGCTTAAAAATCCAAACATCTAAACATTTATTTAAATTTAGATATCGTAATTTTTGTACATAAATATTAAAAGTACATATATTTAAAGCACAAAATTTATTAAGTAAGGTGTGGGATACATGTATTTAAAGTAGCTAGTATAAGAATCTTCATAGAAACCAGCAAGACAACTCAAGGACTAAAGTCCTGACTACAAAACCAGAACAGTACAATTGGTGGACTAGTTAGGAAGTAGAGTTGATTTTCACCTGCTATTTCGGGTATGTTATCTAAATAGATAGACAGGTGAGCCGAAAAGTTTTACAATCTGAGTGATTGTAGTAAATTTACCTATTGATCAATCTACGCAAGCATAGTAAAGATTTTCTAGTGATTCCACCTTGTGGAGGAAACACCCTATTAAGATAAGAAAGTCTTTAGTCAAGGCGAGCAAACAAATGGATGTAAAGTTGATTTTAGTGGGCTTAACAGTGATATTTACGATTTCGTGCTTGTTTTTTGGCACGAAAAATGGATTTTATGATTCAGATAACTATCACGGTAATGGCTCTGCACATTGATGAAAGTATCAGCGTCGGCTGGCGACCCTGAGAACAGCGGACAAAAACAGGTAACGGAAAAACAGCTTTAGCCCCAAATTTGAGGGCTGATAGTGACCAAAATTTTCCGAACCAGCGCGGGTTCGGTGGAGGCGACCTCCCCAATCAAAAATCCCCATTTTCAGGGTGTAGGGGCGCATAACGAAACTTACCCTGAGGTCACGAAACCAAAATCCGCGTATTTCTTGGCTTTTGGGGTGTTTTCATGACAATGAGGTTGGAGGGGAGAGAGCATGAGGGATATATCGGCATCCTTTCGAGTCGATGCTGGGGAGGTGGCTAGCGAATTAGAATGTTTCCCATATAGTGTCCAGCATAACGATGAGGGGATATGTTTATTTGTGCGTATGGGGCCATACCGCATCTTGTTGGACTGTGGCTTAGGGGATATTTCATCGCTGGTGAGGGGACTAACTAAGTCAGCACGTCAAGACAATTCCCCTCTACCAGTCGATTTAGTTTTGGTCAGTCACGCCCACCCAGATCATGCTAGAGGATTACTAGCACTCCATAAAGCTTTCCCACTATTACCTATATATGCCAGTGAAGTTACAAGTAAGTTATTACCACTGAATTGGCTAGATCTGGCTCCAGAGGAGATTCCCCAAATTTGTCAGGCTTTACCGTTGCGATCGCCTGTAGAATTTCAAGAAGGTCTGGTAGCAGAATTATTTCCCGCCGGACATCTACCAGGGGCTGTAGCAATTCTGCTCACCTACACAACCCAGCGACGCTCTTACAGGCTACTGTATACAGGAGATTTTTTCTTATCCAACTCCCGGTTAGTAGAAGGTTTGCGTTTAGAAGAATTGCGCGGATTAGAGTTGGATGTGCTGATTATTGAAGGCACCTATGGCACATCCCGTCATCCCCACCGCCGTAACCAAGAAAATCAACTTGCAGAGCGAATTAATCAAGCGATCGCCGAACGCTGTTCTGTACTCCTCCCCACACCCGCTTTGGGATTGGGTCAAGAACTGCTAATGTTATTACGCTCTCATCACCACTTCACCGGACGGGATTTAGATATTTGGGTTGACGGTGCTGTCGCCACAGGGTGCGACGCCTATTTAGAACTCCTACCCCACCTCCCCCCATCAGTACAAAACTTCGCCCGTCATCAACCCTTGTTTTGGGATGAAAGAGTGCGCCCCCGTGTGCGGCGGTTGCAAGCAGAACATCGACCCACAATCGGACATTCCCCCTGCATAGTCCTCACAGATTCTACAGCGGATTTGGCGCAATATTGCCAAAGCGACACCGGCCCTTGGCTAATCCTCCTCCCCGAAAAAATTGATATAAAAGTTAACAAAGAATATTCCGCACCTACGAGCATCGAAAGCTATCTTCTCGCCCAACATAGTGATGGCCCTGGTACTACCCAACTAATTCATAATTTGCGACCCCAACACGTCGTATTTGTTCACGGTTCTCCAGCCTACCTGGCAGATCTCACCAGCTTAGAAGAGTTACAAAACCGCTATCACGTCCATTCTCCAGCAGCTGAGATATTGGTAGAACTACCGATTGGCGATACATTTTTACAACCAGCAGCCCCAGAGACTAATTATGAAGGCGAACTGACAGAATTAGGGACAGTGATTACAATTACCCTCCCAGATGCGATTACCGCCGATCCGCGTTGGCGCCAGTTTGCCGATACAGGGTTAATCGAAGCCCGTTGGCAAGGGGAAGAATTAGTATTAAGGGGATTGTCGCAAAGAGAACTACTCAACCAAAATAGCTTAGATCTAGCCCGTCGTAGACAAGGCTTTACTTGGACAGATTTAGATTGCTGCGGTACATGCCGACATCAACGAGGGCAGCGATGTTGGAATCCCGCTTCACCATTATATAACTTTAAGGTAACACTTGAGGGTTACTGTCCTGCCTTTGAGCGATTGAATGATAGTCAATCTTAACTCGTCGTGGAAAAATCAACGCTTAACCTCACCCCCTAACCATACCACTGACACGCGCAGCGCCATAAAAAAACAAGAGTCCAGAGTGGAAATATAGACTCTGAACTCTTGAGTTTCGACTATTTCATTTATTCAGGATTCGAGTCAGGATAATGGTTGCGGATACGTTCAGCTTCAGGACAATCCTCAGTCATGAGAGGTTCTACATTACCGCGTGGTACTGAAGCTAATTTTTGTGTGACAGCGCCAATGCTTTCGAGGCGAACCATCTCTTCCCAAGAACAAACCTCATCTTCTTCTTCTGTTTCATAGCGTAGAGTCACTAAATCTCCCTCTATGTCAAGGATGCGGGCGCGTTCAATCCAGCGTTGCTGGTCCCGCAAGAATACACATACCTCCCGCCCATCGCAACACAGTTGATAAATCTTGCGGTGTAGCATGTACTGCTTCTGCCTTTTTAAACAACTAGTTAAACCTGTCAAAATCTGGGTTTTACCCCAATCGCACCCAACAAAGATTAGTTTCGTGGTTCAATTTTAACTTAGTCTGTTGACCAAACCCAAAGACTTGCTGGTATTAAATCAGATCTAGGGCAATTTTGGGTCATAAACTAGTAATTACTGTACCACTAAAACTCAATCTCTTTAGAGTCATAAGAGCGAATGTCTACTTCATAGAAGTCATACAATTCGGGAGTTTTCCTAACAAGGTTGATACTTGCTGGTGAGTCCTGCCTACCATTATGTAATAATAGATACTCAAAAACAAGCATTGATTGCGGTTGTTTGAGTTGCCTACTTGTAATCATTGGCATTGCTGGGAAGTCCGGTAACTCGGCTGTACTTTTACCCCTATGTGTTTGATCTTAACTCATTCTCTTGCCCAGATGAAGGGTTTTCGACAATAACACCTGATGAGTTTTTAATTTAAGGTTTTTGTTTGAGGAAACAGATCCGCCTATGGGCAATCATACAGCACCAGAGTCACCCCTTGGGGGAGGTATCAGCAAGACTTATATTTTACCGGAAATTCCATTACAAGTTCTGAGGAAGCTTCTCGTTTAATTTGACCAGCACCAACTGCATCAGATAAAGCTGTCAGAGCTACCAAATCATCTGGCTTATAGCATTTAATCGCTAGCATTTGATGCAGTAAACCCTCAGATTCAACACTAAGACATCCAGTTTGGAAAGCAGAGTCAACGAGGCTGCGAATCATCATCATTATAGCAGCGGGAGCAATATATTACATTCATTATAACATATTTACGTATATTACTCATTGATGGACAACATTAATTATAGTGATGATAATTACCAATTAGATGTGATCTGTATCACCATGAGTATTTATCATTGCTATGCCCACAAGACTTATCTTTCAAAAGATATAGAAATTATTCAGCCAAAAAATTTAGTCCCACTTTCAAGAAAAATATAAATAGCTAGTTTGTAATTATACACAGACTCAAAAGTAAGAAATAAATTTTAGATTAGTATAAAAAGTTGCATGTAATCAAGGAAAAAATTGGCGAAAATCCTCATCTTGGTGACTCAACTGCACCCAGTCTAAGTTTAAAAATTGGAATTTTTGCACCAAGCGATCGCAGGCGGGGCGTTCAGTGGCATAATGACCAGCATCAATTAAAATTAGATGGCGATCGCGGCTTTCTTGGAACTGATGGAACTTACAATCGGCAGTCAGATAAGCTTGGGCACCGGTTTTGACAACCTGTGAAATAAAACTGGCACCCGAACCACCTAAAACTGCAACACGCTCAATCGTCTGTTGTAAATCAGCCGTGGGTGAAACTAGCAGATGAGCAGTATTGAGTCGAGTGTGGATTACCGTCAACAAATCCTGTAACGTCAAAACAGGTTCTAACAGCCCAACCCGGCCATATCCTAAGCCTGCTTGTGTGGGTAGAATAGGTGTAACTTCCTGAAGTTCGAGAATTTGAGCCAAAACATCCGCCGTCCCATCCTGTACCTGATCAAAATTGGTATGGGCGCTGTAAATACCGATATTTTGAGTAAAAGCCAACCTCAGCATTTCCGCGATTGCCTCACCACTGCGTAGAGACTTGAGCGGATGAAAAATTAGGGGATGATGGGCAAAAATTAGATTAGCATTACAGGCGATCGCTTCTTGCATCACAGCCATTGTCGGCGTCAAACACACCAAAACTCGTGCGTTTTCTGCCAAAACTCCCGGCTCAACCTGCCAACCACAATTATCCCAGCTTTCACACCAAGCGGGGTTTGCCCATGCTTCAAACCAGGTAATTAAATCAGCAATTTTCATAAATTTGGGAATTAGGGAGAAATGAGAATTCATCCAGAAATGTGGACAACCAACTCTCTGGTATGACTACGCTGACGATGTTCCCATATATAGATACCTTGCCACGTTCCCAGCACCAAGTTACCGCGATTAATGGGGATGTTTTCAGAAGTATGGGTAAGGGCTGTGCGTATATGTGCCGGCATATCATCCGCTCCTTCCGCATCATGGATATATTTACCAGATTCTGGTACAAGTTTTGCCATAAAATCAGCTAAATCCACCAGCACATCAGGATCGGCGTTTTCTTGAATGACTAAACTGGCTGAGGTGTGACGTAAAAATAGAGTACACAGTCCAGTTTCCACCCCCGACTCAGCCACAATCGCGGCAATTTTTGAGGTAATATTATAAAAGGATTTGCCAGTTGTGGAAACTCTCAGTAGCTTTTGGTAATGAGTCATCTTAGCGTCAGAATTCGCTGATTGATTGAGAATATATCACACAACTTGCAACGAAGTAATACTTTGTCAAGTTGGTTTTGAGATTTTTTCATCAACAGCGATAAATAAATATCTAAAGTTTCCGGAAATACTCTGATGACAGCTTTTTGCACCACAAGTTAAATTGAATAAAATCACGAAATATAGTTAAAAATGTAACTTTTTTTGAATTTTAGTCAATTTTAATAAAGTAAAAGTCCAACTTAATTAAGGATAGCTGTGCAGAAAGATTCACCCCATGTTGCTATATTTCTGCGCTCCCTTGCGGGTGGTGGAGCAGAACGGGCTATGGTTAACTTAGCTAATAACTTTGCCAAAGAAGGTTTAAGTGTAGATTTAGTACTTGCTCAAGCAAGTGGACATTACCTATCACAAATTTCATCTCAAGTTAAGATAGTGGATTTGCAAGCGCCTAAGTTACCAACTAGCTTACCTAAACTTATAGAGTATTTGCGCCAAAGGCAACCAATTAACTTGCTTTCGGCCTCTACACTATCCTTGTGAAATTGCCATCTGGGCTAAGTATCTTTCTAGAGTGCAAACAAAAGTAATTGTATCAGAACACAATACACTTTCTCTAGAAGGGAAAAGCTTACCACAAGCAACAGCACGTCTGACGCCTTTAGCGGCGCGGTTGTTTTACCCGTGGGCAGATAAAATTGTAGCAGTTTCTCAAGGGGTGGCTGAAGATTTAGCCCAAGTTACAAAAATACCTTTAGAACGGATTCAGGTAATTTACAACCCGATAATTACTCCGGAAATCTTGAAAAAGGCTAAAGAACCCGTAGAACATCCTTGGTTTGAAACTGGAGAATTACCCGTTATTTTGGGTGTAGGGCGATTGATGGAGCAAAAGGACTTTCCTACCCTAATCCGCGCTTTTGCAAAAGTGCTCAAGGTGAGGCCATCTCGACTAGTGATTTTGGGTAGTGGGAAAGAGCGATCGCGCTTGAATGCTCTAGTACATGAATTAGGTTTGCAAAATCATGTAGCAATGCTAGCTTTTCAGAATAACCCCTATGCTTACATGACTAAAGCTGCTGTTTTTGCTTTGTCTTCAGCATGGGAAGGTTTTGGTAATGTCCTTGTTGAAGCAATGGCACAAGGAACACCAGTAGTTTCTACAGATTGTAAACATGGCCCTAGAGAAATTTTAGATCATGGTAAACATGGCTTACTAGTTCCCGTTGGCGATAGTCAAGCTATGGCAGAGGCAATTTTGAATGTATTATCTGGTAAATTTCCATCAGTGACATCAGAATGGCTGGAGCAATTCACGTTGAAACCAACAGTTTCTCAAT